>JALOBE010000004.1 GCA_023228425.1 Syntrophales bacterium | reverse complement strand
TTAAAGCGCTCCTCGAAATGACAAGGGGTAAGCTTGAATACCAGCCATTTTTGTCATTTCGACCGAAGGGAGAAATCTTTCACTAACGGCCATCATCAGGATTTCTCGTCGCTTCGCTCCTCGAAATAACGGACCTTAAGGCGCTCCTCGAAATGACACAATAAAGGTCTCGTGCGCTCCGGCCTTCGTCACTGCGGAGCAGCTCACAGTACGCCTCAATTTTCAGGATGCGCGCGCCGTGCCCCGGGGAGCTTTTTACAAAGACGTCCTCCATCGGACGTTTTTTGATTTTTTACGGGACCATCACACCTGACGAGCTCGAAAAAAGTCGCAAAATAGCGAATTTTGAAAATCGATCCCACTATTTCCAATGAGTTGCAAAGCTGCCTTTGGGAAATCTGGACTTTTTACGGGACCATCACACCTGAGGGTTTTGTAAAAGACCGGATACCGCGTCAGGCGGCAGCCGGTCTTTTCCGTTCCTGTGCCGCCACAACTGTTTTTTCAGCTTCCACCCAGGAACCGCCTGATTCTTTTTATGAGAGAGGGTTTTTCCATCTTACCTCCCCCGGTGTCGTGGGTCGCGCCCGGGGCGTCCCGCAGGAGACGAGTACTCCCGGCGGCATCGGCGGATCCCCGGAATTCGGACATGAAGGTATCTCCGTACTTGCTCTGATAATAGGCCAGCCGTTCTTCCCGCGAAAGATCGCCGGTGAGCCGCCTCCTGCTCCGGCCTTCCCGTTCTTTTCGTGTCCGGGACGGCTTCTTCTCTCCCGGCGGTTTCAGAGCCTGGTCGCGGCGCGCGGTTTCATGCCCGGTTGTTTCTTTTTTGACCCGTTCCTGTCCGGCTTTTTCCAGCCTTCCGGAGGCTGATTTTTTTCTCCGCCGAGGTTGTCTATCCCTTGCTTCCCCGCGCGCCTTCAGTCTCGGTTCCCGCCCCTTGTCGGCAAGTCTGAAGCGCATACCGGCGCTGGCGTCGGAAACCATGAATTCGTCATCGGGCCAGACAACGGGAATTTTCATGCCGATATATGTTTCTATCGCATCCAGGCCATACACATATTTCTCGCAGGCGAAGGTTACGGCCCTGCCCGGACGGCCGGCGCGGGCTGTCCGGCCGATGCGGTGGACATAGTTCTCAAAGTCTTGAGGGATATCATAATTGATGACCATCTCCAGGTCATTCACGTGCAGGCCCCGGGCGGCCACATCGGTTGCCACAAGGTAGCGAACCTTCCCGGACTTGAGGTTTCCGATAATTGCAAGACGCTTGCTCTGGGGAAGGTCTCCTATCATGTAGGTACTGCGGTACCCGTTGTACTCAAGCCTTTTCGACAGCTCGTAGGCATCGTGTTTTGTGTTTGTGAAGATAAGAACGTTCTGGGGATTGTCCTTCCGCATGATCCCGAGGAGAAGCGGCATTTTTTCATTCAAGCCCACGTGATAGAGTTCCTGGCTCACTTCCTCCACGAGCATCCGATCCGGGGTCACCGCGATTTCCACCGGATCATTCATATGCTCCCAGGCAAGCTCCCGCGCCGCTGCGTCCAGAGTGGCACTGAAGAGCATGGTCATCCTCCGGTCGGGGGGAGGCATGCCCCGCAGCATCCTTCGCAGATCAGGCAAAAACCCCATGTCAAAGAGCCGATCCGCCTCGTCTATGACGAGAATACCCCGTTCCCCGAGTTTCAGTTTTCCCGATCGGCTGAAATCGAGAAGCCTTCCGGGCGTGCCGATAATGATGTCGGCGTCTATTCCAAGAATCTTTTCCTGGGCCGCATAGCCCACGCCGCCATAGATACTTCCCATGGTGACGTCCAGATGGCCCCCCAGAAGAGCCGCCTCCTTTTCTATCTGTACGGCCAATTCCCGGGTAGGGACGATGATAAGAGCTTTCTTGCGTACCTGTGTCCACTCCTCGCATATGAGCTGGTAAATAGTTATGAGAAAGGCGGCCGTCTTTCCCGTTCCCGTCCGGGACTGCACAGCCACGTCCCGGCCCTTGAGTGTCTCCGCAAGGGTGAGGGCCTGAACGGCGGTACATTCCTCGAATCCGGCATCTTCAATCCCTTTCAGGACTTTTTCATTGAGATTAAGCTCGGTAAACTTCACGCTTTCCTGGAATTCTTTCTTTTTTTATGAGGTACACTAAAGAATACTGCCGGGGAGGGTCATAAAAACTACGCTGCATTCTTTCTGTTGAGGGCCATGTATCACACATACTCCAAAATGCAAACTCTTTTCCGTACCCGGCGCCCGGCCGGCATCATGTCCCGGGTTCTCCCGGCACATGCGGGCCCTCCTGTCTTCCTTCGTCCATCATGGCCGCAACGTGCCGGAGCATCTGGCCGTAAACCCCCCTGAGGATACGGGACGGCAGAAAAAAGTCGGGACGGGACGCCCGTGCCTGGATGATAAGCTCATCCACCGCCGAATCGACGGAGCCCATGCGGCAGTACAGTTCTTCCATGAGTTTCCGGAAATCCCGCGCCACATCGATGGTTCTTCCAATAAACCGCCGGGCGTCCTCTCCCGTCATGTAGCCGCCGTGGTCGGCGCCGAGCAGGTCAACCTCGAGTGAGCTGAGCTTTTCCAGGCTTTGCTGAAAGAGGGTGTAGTTGGAGTTGCCCGACGCTATAATGCCGCCCCTGTGGGGAATTCCTCCCCCGTCGGACGGAAAGAGCGCCTTTTTCGCGGGAACATAGGCAC
This sequence comes from Syntrophales bacterium, assembly GCA_023228425.1. NCBI lineage: Bacteria > Pseudomonadati > Thermodesulfobacteriota > Syntrophia > Syntrophales > Syntrophales bacterium. The sequence goes on along the minus strand of JALOBE010000004.1, from coordinate 113,448 downwards.
TGACGGAACATGATGAGTGCCCCGGGGTTTCAATGATTCTAACGTCATTATCACCACAATCGATCACATCCCCTTCCGCGACGGTGACACCTCCCACATCAAAGCGCCAGGCGCAGTCATATATGTCAAGAACGTGGGCCCGGTCGCGGTATTCCGCCGTTGTGCGGCTGAACCGGTTTATGGTATCGATGGCTTCAGGATTGTTGATAATTCTCCAGGCCGGCGCCGAAGCATACACCGTCAGCCGGGGGAGGCGGCGCTTGAAGAATGGAACGAGACCGATGTGGTCGAAGTGAGCATGCAGAATCAGGAGTTTTTCTATCCGCTGCTCGTCGATTCCGAACCTCTCCATCTGATCCAGAACCTCGGGGAGAATCCAGTTCATGCCCCCACTGATAATCATGGAGCAGGAAGATCCCTCCAGGAGGTAGATTCCCGATTCCTGCCGGCCGAAATACCAGAGCCCGTCAACGATTTTCCCTGCCTTATCGGTTATCATGAGCCTCTTTTCCGCCTTTGGACCATCCCGTTGTCACTGTCGGGCAATTACCATCCGCCATCGAAACAAAGAGGGCAACGGCCGGTCGTTGCTTCGTCCGCCGTCACAGAAAAGAAAGGGGCTGATCCTTCCGGTACACCAGAGCGCTGCAGGTAGCGATGAGGTCACCTCCGCCGTTGTGGACGGTTATGGCGTAATGAGCCGTTTTCCTGGTCTTGCTCGATTCCCGCGCCTCCGCCTGCAGGGTATCGCCCTGTCGAGGTGCCGTGATGTAGGTGACATTCATATTGAGGGCCACGGCAGCCGTTCCGTGGGAATTGGAAGCCATTTCAAAAGCCTCGTCAATGAGGGAAAAAATGGCACCACCATGTGTCATTGCGAAAATGTTTTCCATTTCGGGAGTCAGTGTCATGGCAACCCGGGAGTATCCCCGGCTGACCTCGAGAACCCGAAGACCCATTTTTTTCGCGAAGGGCTCCTCCCGCGCCTTCGCCATGAGGGCACTGAAAACATCGTTTTCCACAGAATTTTCTCCGTTATCATGATCACGCGGCATGGAGACCCTTCCGGTCGGGCAGCGGGGAAGGGTACGTCCACTTTCTCATTTCATACAAAAACCATCGGAACTTGTCCAGCATGATTATCTTTTTCGAACCCGATACACCCGTACAAAGTCGAAAAACGTCCGATAGAGGACGGCTTTGTAAAAAGCTCCCCGGGACACGGCGCGCGCATCCCGGGGACTGAGGCCTACTGTGAGGAGGTATGCCGCGGCGGCGAAGGAGAAAGCGCAACCAGGCATCCGGTACCATAGTACGAAGCCGTCAAACCTGAATGCCCGGGGTAACCGTCAATGGCTGGAAGTACCGGGATGTTCCTTCCCTTGTGGAGGTTCGTGATTATATTACCGGCATGGAAAAAACATCGAAAACGAATCGAAGGAGACGAACGATGCTCTATGGGATACCGGGCACCGGCGCCCTGCTCGTCATGGCGGCCGTCATCGCCGTGCCTCCGCCCGCGGTGGGAGGTGACACCGGGGAAACGATCGCGGCCGCACCGCACCGCGCACCGTCAACGGCTGTCTTTGCCGGCGGGTGCTTCTGGTGTATGGAAGAACCCTTTGACAGGCTGGATGGCGTTCTCGAAGTTGTTCCCGGCTATACGGGCGGAACAACGGAGAACCCGTCTTACAGCGACGTAATCTCCGGGCGGACGGGCCACATGGAGGCAGTCCGGATAACGTACGATCCGCAACGAATAAGTTACGGTGAACTGCTCCGGGTTTTCTGGCGGCAGATAGACCCCACCGACGATGGAGGACAGTTTGCCGACAGAGGCTCTCAATACAGAACGGCGATCTTCTATCTCGATGACGAACAACGCAGGCTCGCCGAGCAGTCCAGGAAGGATCTCGAACAAAGCGGGCGCTTTTCAAAACCGCTGGTCACACAGATCAGACCCGCCGCTGCTTTCTACGGTGCCGAGGACTATCACCGGGGGTATTACCGCAGTTCACCATTTCATTACAAAATGTATCGTTCCGGTTCGGGACGGGAAGCCTTCCTCAAAGAAACATGGAAAGAAAGCGCGCCCGACGGGACTCTCACGCCGGGCGAGAGGAGGTATCACGTGCCTTCCGATGAAGAATTGAAGCAATCATTGACGCCTCTTCAGTACCGGGTAACCCGGCAGGGCGGAACGGAACAGCCTTTCAGGAACGAATACTGGGACAATCACCGGGAGGGCATCTATGTGGATGTCATATCCGGCGAGCCGCTGTTCAGCTCCCGGGACAAATACGATTCCGGAACGGGATGGCCCAGTTTTACCCGCCCACTCTCGAAGGACGCCGTGACGAAACGCGAGGATCGAAGCCTGGGCATGATGAGGACGGAGGTTCGAGGCCTGCGGTCCGACTCCCATCTCGGCCATGTGTTTCCCGACGGTCCCCCTCCTGCAGGTCTTCGATACTGCATCAACTCGGCCTCCCTGCGCTTCATCCCCAGGGAGGACCTCGCCGGGGAAGGATACGGTGAGTACCGGGTGTTGTTTGAAGAGTGAACGGTACCGCTCCATGTCGTCCGCCTGACCTCTATTTTCTTGACGTTGCGAAACCTCGATGCTACCAAGAGGGCTCGCGGACACTATGAAACCGCCGGGAGGAAACCTTTCATGAGAAACAGACAGTGGGATCGTCCGCCGGCCATGCGGATCGATCCTGAAAAAGAGTACCGGGTCATTATAGCAACGGACAGCGGAGAGGTGGAATTGGAGCTCTCCCCCCGCCACGCGCCGGTAACGGTGAACAATTTCGTTTTTCTCGCCCGTGAAGGATTTTATGACGGCGTCCTGTTCCACCGGGTTATCGGCAACTTCATGATCCAGACGGGCGACCCCACGGGTACCGGAAGAGGCGGACCGGGATACTGTTTCCAGGACGAGACAACCGGCAACCCACTGACCCACGAAACCGGCGTCATCTCAATGGCGAACGCCGGCCCGGGAACGAACGGAAGCCAGTTTTTCATCACTCACTCGCCCCAGCCTCACCTGAACGGCAGGCACACGGTCTTCGGAAAGGTAGTTCGGGGTCAGGACGTGGTCGACGCCATTCGTCAGGGAGACCGGATGATCTCGGTCACGGTAACCGAATCAGCACAGGCATGAGCGAGCATGGGCGGACAGCAGTACCGGGAGCCGGATCATGAGTGAAGGGCGGAACAAAATAATCTACACCATGATGCGGGTAAGCAAACACTACGGGAACAAGACGGTGCTTTCCGACATCTCTCTGTCATATTTTTACGGAGCGAAAATCGGCGTACTGGGGTTGAACGGTTCGGGCAAGAGCTCTCTCCTGAGGATTCTGGCGGGTGTCGATGATGAGTATGAGGGCAAAACTATCCTCACACCGGATTTTACCGTGGGATTCCTGGAGCAGGAGCCTTTTCTCGACCCTGAGAAAACAGTGAAGACCGTGGTTGAGGAAGGACTCGGAGACATCGTTGCCGTCGTCCGGGAATACAATGAAATCAGCGAAAAATTCGCCGAACCGATGTCGGACTGCGAGATGGACCGTCTCATGGAACGTCAGGGCGAACTCCAGGGAACCATAGACCGCCTTGATGCCTGGGACATCGACTCCCGTCTTGAAATGGCAATGGACGCCCTGCGCTGTCCCCCGGAAGACATGCCCACGGGTCTTCTTTCGGGCGGGGAAAAACGGCGTGTGGCCCTGTGCCGCCTCCTGCTGCAGAAGCCCGACATCCTGCTTCTCGACGAACCCACGAACCATCTGGACGCGGAAACGGTTGCCTGGCTCGAAAGGCACCTCCAGCACTACGAAGGAACCGTGATTGCCGTCACACACGACCGCTATTTCCTGGACAATGTGGCCGGCTGGATTTTGGAGCTTGACCGGGGCCGCGGCATCCCCTGGAAGGGAAATTATTCGTCCTGGCTTGAGCAGAAGTATAACCGCCTGAAGCAGGAGGAAAAAAGCGAATCGGAACGCCGGAAGACGCTGCAGCGGGAACTGGAATGGATACGAATGTCGCCCAAGGGCCGCCATGCCAAGTCAAAGGCGCGCATCAGTGCCTATGAGGATCTTCTCAACCAGGGGGCGCAGAAATCTCCCCAGGATCTCGAGATATATATCCCGCCGGGCCCGCGGCTGGGAGAAGTCGTGGTGGAAGCGGAGGGGGTGGCAAAAAGCTACGGTGACCGGCTTCTCTTCGACAATATGAATTTTTCGCTGCCCGCGGGAGGCATTGTGGGAATCATAGGTCCCAACGGAGCCGGGAAAACAACTCTTTTCAAGATGATAACGGGACAGGAGAATCCCGACGCCGGCGTCATCAGGGTGGGCGAAACGGTAAGCCTCGCCTGCGTCGACCAGGAGCGGGACGCCCTTGACCCGGACAAGACCATCTGGGAAATCATTTCCGGCGGTAATGACAGCATCCACCTGGGAAGCCGGGATATGAACTCCCGGGCATATGTGTCCCGTTTCAATTTCACCGGAACGGACCAGCAGAAAAAAGCCGGCATGATTTCCGGCGGCGAACGTAACCGGGTTCACCTGGCGACGATCATCAAGCAGGGTGCCAACGTGCTGCTTCTGGATGAACCGACCAACGACCTGGATGTCAACACCATGCGCGCCCTGGAAGAAGCGCTTGAGCATTTCGCGGGCTGCGCCGTCATCATAAGCCACGACCGGTGGTTTCTCGACCGGATCGCCACGCATATTCTCGCCTTCGAAGAGGACGGCACCGTCACCTGGTTCGAGGGCAACTATTCCGATTACGAAAAAGACCGCAAGCAGCGTCTGGGCAAAGACGCCGACCAGCCCCATCGCGTCAAGTACCGTCACCTGACGAGGTGACATCCAGGAACGGGACAATCCGAGACCTTTATCTTGAATTGTGTCATTTCGAGGAGCGTCTTAAGATCCGTCATTTCGAGAAGCGAAGCGACGAGAAATCCATGTCCCGGACACAGCGAGAGATCTTTCAGACTTCTCACATGCGTTCGAAGTGACAGGGAAACGTTCGAAGTGACGGGGAAACGCTCGAAGTGACCTTTAAAAATGTCATTTCGAGGAGCGAAGCGACGAGAAATCTTTCCTTGATATCGAAATGACACAATCGATAGGTTCTCTAAAGGTCTTAATCCGGCGGGAACAGCCGGGCGGCCCTGTCGTTTTTTGCATTGACAACCCCCATATATTGTGGTCAAATTTCAATTCTTACCACATATAGCGTATACATCCCAACCCTCATACCCTCTGATTAAGGAGATTTTGTGCCATGAATCAGGACAGTTCCCCCTCCCAACCACACCTTGCCGCGAACGCCGTCACTGTTCTCGAGCGGCGCTATCTGAAACGGGACGAGTCCGGCAGGATTCTGGAAACACCGGCCGACATGTTCCGGCGGGTTGCCCGGGCCGTGGCCGAGGCCGATCGTATGTTCGACGAGAACGCCGATACGGCGGTGCTTGCCGAAGCATTTTATCGTCTCATGGCGAACCTGGAATTTCTGCCCAATTCACCGACACTGATGAACGCGGGCCGCGAGCTGGGGCAATTGTCGGCCTGTTTCGTTCTGCCCGTGGGCGACTCCATGGAGGAAATCTTCGATGCCGTCAAGCACACGGCCCTGATTCACAAGTCCGGCGGCGGAACGGGATTTTCCTTCTCTCGCCTTCGACCCGCGAATGACGTGGTTCAAAGCACCACCGGCGTATCCAGCGGCCCTATTTCCTTCATGCGGGTTTTTGACATAGCCACGGAAACCATCAAGCAGGGGGGAACCAGGCGGGGCGCCAACATGGGCATACTTCGGGTGGATCACCCGGACATCATGGATTTCATCATGTGCAAGTCCGACAAGAAACAACTCAACAACTTCAATATTTCCGTGGGAATCACGGAAGATTTCATGGAAGCGGTCAAGAACGATACAAATTACGATCTCTTCAACCCCCGGAACGGCGAGGCCGTCGGAACGCTGAACGCCCGGAAGGTTTTCGCCCGCATCGTAAGCCAGGCATGGAACAACGGTGAGCCGGGCATCATCTTCCTCGAGCGTCTGAACAGGGATAACCCTACCCCCCACATCGGCACCATCGAATCAACGAATCCCTGCGGCGAACAACCCCTCCTTCCCTACGAGTCCTGTAACCTCGGTTCGATACATCTGGGCAAAATGGTCGAGGCTGGGCGTATATCATGGGATCGCCTTAAAAAAGTGATACATCAGGCCGTCCATTTTCTCGATAATGTAGTTGAAATAAACCGCTATCCCCTCGATGAAATTGCCCGTATGACCATGGGCAACCGCAAGATCGGCCTGGGTGTCATGGGCTGGGCGGACCTGCTGATTCTCCTCGGCATTCCCTACGACTCCGAAGAAGCTGTTGAAACGGCCGGCAGAGTTATGTCATTCATCAATGCCGAAGGCCACGCCGCATCGCGGTTGCTGGCACAAAAGCGGGGAGCGTTCCCTCATTTCAAGGGATCTCTTTTCGAAAAACGGGGAGAACCGTCGATTCGCAACGCCACGGTGACCACCATCGCACCCACGGGGACCATTTCCATCATAGCGAACGCGTCATCGGGCGTGGAACCCCTTTTCGCCGTCTCCTACGTCCGGAAAGTCATGGACAACGACATCCTGGTGGAAGTTCATCCCCTGTTTGAACAGATCGCCCGGGAACGAGGATTCTATTCCCCGGAACTGATGAAACAGATCGCACAGCAGGGATCCATCCGCGCCATCGAGGAAATTCCCGCCGACATCAGGAAGATTTTCGCTACGGCCCACGACATCTCACCGGAAATACACATCAGGATGCAGGCGGCCTTTCAAAAACACACAGACAATGCCGTAAGCAAAACAGTCAATTTCCCCAACGGAGCAACCATAGAAGATGTCGCGACCGTCTACGAGCTCGCCTGGGAGCTTGGATGCAAGGGGGTCACCATCTATCGGGACGGGTCCCGGGACGGCCAGGTCCTCTCCACGGGAGCGGCGTCGGACGACGCCGGAACGCGGGGTGAGGAGCCTCCGAGGACAAAACGCGAGCGTCCACGGGTTCTCAAGGGATGGACCTACCAGATGCAGACGGGATGCGGGCCCAGTTACATCACCATCAACGAAGACAAAAACGGCCTTTTCGAACTTTTTACCACCATGGGAAAGGCGGGGGGCTGCGCGGCCTCCCAGAATGAAGCTATCGGGCGCATGGTATCTCTGGCATGGCGGAGCGGAATACAGGCCCGGCAGGTCATCAAGCAGCTCCAGGGAATTTCGTGTCATTCGCCTTCGGGATTCGGTGAAAACAAGGTCCTGTCCTGCGCGGACGCCGTGGCCAAGGCAATCCAGGCCCACATGGCCGCCAACGGGTACGGTTCCGTTCGCGAAAAGCCCGCTTTCCTCAGAGGCGCCTGCCCCGATTGCGGTGGTATCGTGGAACATGAGGGAGGCTGCGCCGTGTGCCGGCTCTGCGGCTACAGCGAGTGTGCCTGACAGAGTTCATGCCTGGATTGGGATTATACCGCCACCACACGGATCGAGCCGCAGTCTGTGGCTGACATGGTCTGTGACATGCTCCGGAGAGGGTGCGCCAAACTGAGGCATACCTCACAGTACGCCGCATTCCTCTGAAAGGGCCGTCGAAATGAAGAGAAGCCATGGCCTTTTGCGCATCTTTCTGGCCGCGTTCCTCGTCGTGGCGGCGGCGGCGACTCCATCCCGTGCCCTCGGTGAAAAACGCAACCTCGTCATTCTTTTTACCCATGACCTTCATTCCCATTTTCTGCCTCAGCGCCATGAGCAACCCGACGGATCCTTCGTACCGGCCGGAGGCCACGCCCGGCTGGCGACCCTTATCAGGGACCATCGAGAACGTCATGGGGAGGCCGTACTCCTCCTGGACGCCGGGGATTACAGCATGGGAACGCTCTTTCACACGGCTTTCATGACTGAAGCCTTTGAACTAACCCTCATGGCAGAGATGGGATACGACGCCGTTACCATCGGAAATCACGAGTACGACTTTAAACCCGACGGACTGGCCCGATCCCTCGCCGCCGCCCGAAAACATCGTGCCGACCCACCCGCCCTGGTTGCGTCAAACGTTGTCTTTACTCCCGATGATCCCCGTGACAGTGCCTTGAAAGAGGAATTCCAGGCCTATCCCGTCAAAGAATACCTTGTCATCGAAAAGGCGGGCATTCGAACAGGAATCTTCGGCATACTGGGCAAAAACGCCCAGGTGGACGCGCCTTTTGCCCCGCCGGTGACCTTCTCCGATCCTGTTGAACAGAGCAGGAAGATGGTGGAAATTCTCAGAAACCGTGAAGGGGTGGACTTGGTGATCTGCCTGTCGCACACGGGAACGGGGCCTGTAAAAAAATACTCCGAGGATGAACGCCTGGCCGAGGCGGTTCCCGGAATCGACGTAATCGTCAGCGGCCACACCCATACCCTCCTGATGGAGCCGATCGTTACCGGCACCACCTGTATCGTGTCTGCGGGGCAGTACGGGGCCTGGCTCGGCGTTCTCGAAATGGACGTGCCTCGGGACGCAAAACCGCGGGTTCTCTCATACCGGGTTGAACCCGTGAAGGGGGACATTCCTGAAGACGGGGAGATTGCCGGAAGGATCCGGGAATTCAAGAAGCATATCGACAACAGGTTCCTCGAACCCCTGGGTCTTCACTTCGACCAGCCTGTCGCCATGAGCGGTTTTTCCACGGAAACACTTTCCTATATGTCTGAATTCCCCGGAGAAACCGGCCTGGGGAATTTGATCACCGATGCCTACCGCTTCGCTGTAAAAGAAGCCGGGGGTGCGAAATATGAAGAGGCGCACGTCGCTATTCAGCCCCTGGGCCATATTCGGGATTCCCTGCGGGAGGGTCCCGTCACCGTCGCCGATATTTTCAGAATTCTTGCCCTGGGAATCGGCCCGGACGGCAACCCCGGCTATCCCCTCATCACGGGTTACCTGACGGGGAGGGAACTGAAAAAACTTATGGAGGTGGAGACCACCGTGTCGTCCATGAAACGGGACGCGCACTTGAGCGTGTCGGGCCTTCAATGCGCCTATAACCCCCACCGGCTGCCCTTTGACCGGGTCACCTCCATCATGATCCGGGATGAAGGAGGTTCCTGGCTTCCGGTGGATAAAAACCGCCTCTACCGCGTAACGGCGAACCTCTATACAGCCCACATGGTGGACTACATCAGCCATGTCTCAAAAGGACTGCTTTCGTTAGAGTTGAAAGGACGGGACGGGAAACCCCTGCGGCGGATGAGCGACGGCATTGTCACCATGGCCGGCCCTGACGGGAAAGCACAGGAACTCAAGGAATGGCTCGCTCTGATCTCCTACATGAAAAGCTTTCCCGACAGTACCGGCGACGGCATTCCCGACATTCCGGTCCGTTATGCCTCCACGGAAAGCCGCATTACAGTGGATCCCTCGCTGCACCCCCTCGACCTGGTGCGGGGAGGGACCATGATAACCTGGGCCGTCAGCGCCCTGGCCCTTCTGATCCTGACGGCGCCTGTCGTCCTGCTGAAACTCCTCCGGCGAAGACGGCGATCCCGGAAGCTTCGATTCTATTGATACGCATGCCCGCCCCTATCCGAAGAAAATCCTGCGATTACATGCAGTTAAGGACAAACAAGTGTCGGGCTAACCAACCGGTCTGTCTTTACGGGCCATGGTTCGCCTGCCGCCTGTTCTTGTGCAGCTCCATCTTGCGGAGGCGTATGTTTCCGGGGGTGACTTCGATGAGTTCATCCTCGGCGATAAACTCGATAGACTGGTCAAGGGAGAGACGCCGGGGCGGACGAAAGGTAACCGTGGCTTCCGCGGTTGAACTTCGTATATTGGTGAGTTGTTTTTCCTTTGTTATATTGACTGATAGATCGCCCGTGCGATTGCGTTCCCCGATAATCATGCCTCCGTACACCTCGGTTCCCGTTCCCGTAAAAAGCTCTCCCCGGTCCACCATGGCAAGGCTCGCGTAGGCGGTCACACGTCCGGCCCGGTCGGCGACGATAGCCCCGTTGACACGCTGCGAGATGGAACCGCACCAGGGCTGATAACCCTCAAAACGGGCATTCATGATTCCCGCCCCCTTTGTGTCGGTAAGAAAATGGCTCCGAAAGCCGATCAATCCCCGGGCGGGCACGATAAACTCAACCCTGACCCTGCCGCTTCCCCTGTTGACGAGATTCGTCATCCGTCCCTTGCGCAGGGAAAGCTTTTCCGTAACAATACCGATACATTCTTCGGGGATATCGAGATAAACCCGCTCCATGGGCTCCATGACCGTTTCACCTTCCATGCGCGTAATGACCCGGGGCTTTGAAACCATGAACTCGTAACCTTCGCGGCGCATGGTCTCGATCAGGACGGCCATCTGCAGTTCACCCCGGCCGGACACCTCGAAACGATCCTTCTGTTCAAGCAAGGTGATCGCAAGAGCCATATTCCGAAGTGTTTCTTTTTCCAGCCGATCACGGAGATGGCGTGACGTGAGGAATTTTCCTTCTCTTCCGGCCGTCGGGCTGGTGTTGACATAGAAAATCATGGACACCGTCGGTTCATCCACCTGAATACGAGGAAGCGGCCGGGGGTCATTGACACAGGCGATGGTATCTCCTATGGCCACGTCATCCACACCGGCCACGGCGACAATATCGCCGGCCTCAGCCCGTTCAGCGGAGATTTTTCGAAGGCCGTCAAAGGTGTACAGGGCTGACAATGTGATACGTCGCGTTGTTTCGCCCACGCCACAGAGACTGTAGTCCCGGTGAATCTCAAGAACGCCTCCGGCCAGCCGTCCAAGGGCGAGTTGTCCCACGTAGGAGTCATAATCGAGGGCGGTAACAAGAAACTGTGTGGCGGCACCGTCATCGGCCTCGGGGCCGGGAATAAAACGGACAATGGCATCGAAGAGCGGCTTGAGGTTTTCCGAACCGTCTCCCGGCGCCGTCTTGGCGACACCGGACTTCGCGTTCGTGTATATGATGGGGAATTCCACCTGTTCTTCCGTGGCGTCAAGGTCGATAAACAGATCATAGACCTCGTTGACCACCTCATCGATCCGGGCATCGGACCGGTCGATCTTGTTGATGACCACGATGACGGGAAGCTTTCTCGCCAAGGCCTTTTTCAGGACAAACCGTGTCTGGGGAAGGGGTCCCTCACTGGCATCCACCAGCAGCAGGGCGCCGTCGACGAGACTCATGCTCCTTTCCACTTCGCCTCCGAAGTCGGCATGTCCCGGCGTATCGACGATATTGATCTTCCTGTCGCCGTATCGGACGGCCGTGTTCTTCGCCATGATTGTGATTCCCCGTTCCCGCTCCAAGTCCAGGGAATCCATGACACGCTCCGTCACCTGCCGGTGATCACTGAAAATGCCGCTCTGCCTGAGCATGCCGTCCACGAGAGTCGTTTTCCCATGATCCACATGGGCGATAATGGCGATGTTACGAATACTGTCCTTGGTCACTCCTTTTATTGCCTCCTTCTTGTCACTTGAATCAAAACAAGGCCCTTCAGCAGAAAATATGCCGGAATATCAATGTGTTTTATGACTTCTCGACGTTGAAGACAACCGTCTTCCGAGGAACATCGCAACGTCCGTTTTGTCAGGAGCGTTGAACGTTCCGCCATTTCGGGGAGCCCGGCGACGAGAAATCTTTCGCTACCGCTGGTACCTGACAGGATTTCTCCCTGCGGTCGAAATGACGGAAATGAGAGGTCGGAATGGCGGAACTCAGCGACCAACATGACGATATTCAGCGACCCACATTGAGGAAATGAACGATAGAAAGAACACCATCGATCGTCTTTCAACGGTCGTGGAATGTTTGTGCCCGCCCCCCTTCTCAGGAGGTGCCGGGTCTCACAATGACGTAGTTTTTCTTGCCTTTTCGCAGGCGTATTTCTCCCCTGCCGTCAAGGCGGTCCGACCCGATGAGTTCATCCACGCGGGCTATGGCGGTACCGTTGATGTAGGCGCCTCCCTGGCTGATGAGCCGCCTGGCTTCACCCCTGGACGAGCAAAGCCCCGTATCGGCGAAGAGTTCATAGGCAGGAATACCCTTATCCAGGATTTCACTGTCGACAGTAATGGCCGGGATGGCCGAAAGGTCCTCCCCGGCGGCGGTTCGGGGAATGGAGCTGGACGGAAAGAGCTCTCCGGGGATGGTCCTCGCTCCGAAAGCGGCGGCCGAAGCCTTCCAGGCGGCCCGGGCCGCTTCGTCCCCGTGGGTGATTTTCGTGGCCTCATAGGCAAGGACGGATTTTGCCATATTGAGTTCGGCATCGGCATAGCGCTCGACTGCCCGGATCTCCTCCATGGGCAGGAAGGTAAAGAGGGCAAGAAACCGTTTCAGGTCGGCATCGTCGGTGTTGACCCAGTACTGGTAATATTCGTAGGGCGACGTCAGCTCCGGGTCTATCCAGATCGTACCTTTTTCAGTCTTTCCCATCTTGCTCCCCTGGGAGGTAGTGATCAGGGGGAAGGTAAGGCCGAATACCTGCTTCCCTGACATCCTGCGGGTCAGGTCGATCCCGGCAACGATATTACCCCACTGGTCGTTCCCTCCCATCTGAAGAACACAGTCGTAATGACGGGACAGGTAATAAAAATCGTAGGATTGAAGGAGCATGTAGTTGAACTCCACGAACGTGAGCCCCGTTTCAAGCCTCATGCGGTAACTTTCGGCGGCCAGCATTCTGTTGACACTGAAATGCCGACCAATGTCCCGCAGAAATTCGATATAGTTGAGACCGGCAAGCCACTCGGCATTGTTGAGCATGAGCGCTTTCCCCCCGCTGAAATCCAGATACCGGGAAAGTTGCTTCTGAATGCCGGCAACGTTTGCCTCGATATCCTCCACCGTCAGCACCCGCCGCAATTCCGATTTTCCGCTCGGATCACCGATGAGCCCTGTTCCGCCCCCCACAAGAGCTATGGGGCGATGTCCCCCCCGCTGCATGTGAACGAGAGCCATGATGGGAATCAGGCTTCCGATGTGAAGGCTCGTGGCCGTGGGGTCAAAGCCTATATAGCAGGTTATGTTCTGTTCCCCGAGTAGCTCTTCGATCAGCCGATCATCCGATGCCTGTTCTACAAATCCCCGATTCTTCAATACATTGAATACGCTCATACCCTCTTTCCTGACCAGTGATGATACTATAACACCTTCGAAAAACGGCCGAATGCGTCATTGCGACTGCTCAACTCCATCGTTCCAACCGCTCCTCCGTCAATCCGACCGAACTCTCTATCATTTCGACGGTATATTACTTCTGTCATGCCGAGCTTGAACATGATTCGGCTCCATCAATCCGACCGTCCCTCCGTCAATCCGACCGAACTCTCCGTCATTTCGACCGCCCTCTTCGTCATTTCGACCGCAGGGAGAAATCCTCCATGCCGACAATGGCAAAGAAAGATTCCTCGTCGAGATGCTCCCCGAAATGACAAAAGAAATCGGTCTCAATATCATGCATCCAGCTTCACGCTGACCCTGGAGATGGCCAGGCTTGTGCCGGAATCATCGTCAATGTCTATGATAACACCCTGAAGCCGGACATCTTTCTTGGCGACTTCAAATTTCGTGGGTCGCACCGTCAGGAACCGTTCTATGGCTGCTTCTTTTCGTATCCCCAAGATCGAATCAAAGGCTCCCGTCATGCCGGCGTCACTGATGTAGGCCGTCCCCTGGGGGAGGATCGTTTCATCGGCTGTCTGAACATGAGTATGGGTGCCTATGACGGCACTGACCGTACCGTCAAGAAACCGGCCGAGAGCCTGTTTTTCCGACGTTGCCTCGGCGTGCATGTCGACGATGATGACAGGCGTACAATCGCCCACGGTCCGGATGATACGCCGGGCGGTTTTGAAGGGACATTCAAGGGGGCGCATGAACACCCTGCCTTCAAGGTTGAGTACGGCCAGAGGCCTTTTCCCTCCGTGATTGTTTGTGACGACCCATCCCCGGCCGGGCGACCCCTCGGGATAGTTGGCGGGCCTTAGAAGGGTCGGATATTCATCGATGCAATCAATAATTTCTCGTTTGTCCCATATGTGGTTCCCCGACGTGAGAATATCGATGGGGCTTTCCAACAGCTCATCGATAACGTCACAAGTCACCCCGAAACCGCCGGCGGCATTTTCACAATTCGCCACGACCACATCGATTCCCTGCTCGTTCCTGATAGCCGGCAGCAGCATCCGTATCGCCCTTCGACCCGGCTTTCCGACGATATCGCCTATAAAAAACAGCTTCATACGGCCCCGTTTCTACCTGGCATAATCGGACACTCTCATCTCCCTGATTACGGTAACCTTGATCTGGCCGGGGTAGCTCAGCTCCGACTCTATTTTCTTTATAACATCCCTGCAGAGCATGACGGCGTCATTGTCGCTGGTGTTCTCGTTTTCCACCATTATGCGGACTTCCCGCCCCGCCTGGATGGCAAAGCACTTGTTCACCCCGTTGAATGAGTTGGCGATTCGCTCCAGATCGGCCAAGCGCTTGATGTAGGTTTCCAGCATTTCCTTGCGGGCCCCCGGCCGGGCCGCGGACAACGTATCCGCCGCCTGGATGAGAACGCCCAGCACCGTGTTGTTGCGCCCGTCCTCATGGTGACTGGCAATTGCGTCGGCAATGGTTTTCGACTCACCGTATTTCAGAGCGTATTCAGCTCCGATGGCGGCATGGGTTCCTTCGATTTCGTGATCGAGCGCCTTGCCGATATCGTGCAGGAGACCCGCTCTCTTTGCCTCTGTAACGTTCAACCCCAGTTCGGCCGCCATCATGCCCGTCAGGTGAGCCACTTCGATAGAGTGCTCCAGGACGTTCTGGGAAAAACTCGTTCGATAGCGCAACTTACCCAAAAGATTGAGGATTTCCGGATGAATATCGTGAATGCCGATGTCAAAAACAACCCGCTCACCGGTCTCCCGAATAACCGTTTCGACTTCCCCCTGAACCTTGTTCACCACATCTTCGATTCTGCCGGGATGGATTCGTCCGTCACTGATAAGGCGCTCCAGCGACCTTTTCGCCACCTCCCGGCGGATAGGATCGAAGCTTGAAAGAACGACCGCCTCCGGTGTGTCGTCGATGATCAGGTCCGTTCCCGTAGCGGCTTCTATGGCACGTATGTTCCGGCCCTCCCTGCCGATGATTCTTCCTTTCATTTCATCAGAGGGGAGATTGACTACCGACACTGTATTTTCCGCCACGTAATCAGAGGCGTACCGCTGAACGGCATAGGCCACGATCTCCCGTGACCGTTTCCCCGCCTCCCTGCGAGCTTCATCCTCAATTTTTCGAATCGTAGCAGCGGCGTCTCCCCTGGCCTCTGTTATCATGCTCGCGATAAGGGTATGCTTTGCCTCTTCCTGAGAGATCCCGGCGATCTTCTCGAGCCGTCTCTGCTGTTCACTGATGAGTTCGCCCACATGGCGGCTCTTTTCCGCAAGCTCCTCATTTTTTCGCGCGAGAGTACTTTCACGGGATTCGATGTTTCCCTCTTTCTGAACGAGTATATCGAGCCGTTTGTCGAGATTTTCTTCCTTCTGACGAAGGCGGTTTTCAAGCCTGTCGTATTCGTTTCTTTTTTCCCGGGTTTCCTGTTCAAGCTCGTTCTTTGCCTTGAGAAGATAATCCTTGGCCTGGAAAATAGCCTCCTTCTTCATGGCCTCTGTTTCTTTTTTTGCCTCTTCGACGATTCTTGCCGAGAGGCTTTCCGAGGACTCAAGGAGTCTCCTGGAAATCCGCAACCTCAGCAGGTATCCCCCTCCAATTCCAAAAGCAACCGATATCACTATGATTGCCGCAACCAATCCGTAACTGATCAATGTTCATACCTCCTGTTACAGTTTTGCGCAGCTTGGCAGGAATGCCGCGAAACACCCGGAACCGGGGCACAGTGAAATACAACGGGGATACAGTGAGAAAGACGAAGGTGGGGTGACTATCCTTTAATCCCCCGCCGATGCCGTGTTAACCATCTTTTTGAACCGTATACAAAGGTGGACGCCCTGATTCTGCTTCAGGCTGTCCGCGTCATTATCCCCCGGGGGGATAATGGCGGATATGCTCACCACAGAAAAGGAAGAGCTTCCGTGTATATGGCTGTTGGATCAAAAAAAACCGGTTAATCACGCACATCGCAGGGGATTTCATCATAGTATATGTTCTTTCGCGCTTATATAATCAATCAATTTCGCCGTCCTGATCTCCATCTGGTCCACATCCCGTTCATGCTGCCTGCGTATTTCAAACAGCTCATCCGCTATATTCAAAGCGACCAGTATGGCGATGTCCATATCCGAACTGTCTTTAACCGTCTTTCTCGTTTCTTGTGCCCGATTATTTACGAAATCAACAACGCTTTCGACATAGGCATCCTCCTTGTCGCTGAGGATCGAAAAGCTGCGATCCATGACCCGAATGTCGAAACGTTTTTTCAAAAAACATCCCCCTTTTCCCGTTACTGTGAGTCGTCAAGGTGGTCAAGTTTTTCAAGAAGCGAGTCAATCCTGCCTTTTACCGCCTCTTTTTCCTCCTTCAAGGCCCGGACCGCCGCTGTTGCTTCACGCAGTTCCCGGTCTCTGGTCCTGACCAGCTCTTCCAGCTCCCCCGTTCGCTGTTTGAGCTGAACGTACATGTCTATAACCTTCCTGATTTTTGCTTCAAGCTGATCAAATGTATGTGACTCCACGCTATCAAAACCTTTCTTTATAAAATCCGGCAGGGATTTATGAACGTAGTATTATAAATATCAGTTCCCCCAAAAAAGTCAAGGCGTAATCTCCCCGAAGAAAAGGCTTCCGTGGCCCTTGATTATGTTTAAAATCAGCATCTTAGAAAGGACGCTCCGGGCATTCAGAATGAAAGATGCTCCCTGTCATGGAGAAACCGGTGAAGGCGTTCAAGTACAGTATCCATGTTTTCCTCCTCCACAACGGATTTTCTGAACAGGGCCCCTCCCGGCAGGCCTTTCGTGTACCAGAGCAGATGCTTCCTGAATGCCGGCATGCCCGCTTTCATCCCCTGGAGCATGACGGACATTTCGAGATGGCGACGGATCATTTCCTCCCGTTCCGTCGGCGTCGGCGGTGCGAACCCTCGGCGAAGCATGGAACATAACTGTTCAAATATCCAGGGATTTCCAAGACTTCCCCGGGCTATCATGACGGCGTCACAACCGGTTATGTTCATCATGTCCATCACGTCCGCGGCGCTCCAGAGATCACCGCTTCCGATGACGGGAATACGGACAGCCTCTTTCACCTCCTCGATGACCCTCCAGTCAGCCGTTCCCCGGTATCCCTGAAGAGCCGTACGGGAATGGACGGCAATTGCATCAGCGCCGCGGGCCTCCGCAATGCGGGCGATTTCAACGGCATTTATGGAACCGGCGCTCCAACCGGACCTCACCTTGACGGTCAGGGGGAGAGCCGTCGCCGACCGCATCTCCCTGATAATGGCATCAACCTGCCGGGGGTCCCTCATCAGCGCCGCACCCGCCCCGGTTCGAACAACCTTTTTAACGGGGCAGCCCATGTTGACATCGATGAGATCGGCCCCTCTTTCATCTGCCAACCTGGCCGCCTCCGCCATTACGGCGGGTTTGGAGCCAAAAAGCTGAACACCCAGGGGGCTGTCGTGAACCGTTGAAGCCAGGTATTCTTCGGAGTAGCGGGTCTTTCTCGCCAGGCCATCGGCACTTATCATTTCCGTGTAACAGAGGGAGGCTCCGCAACCGCGCGCCACCGTCCTGCAGGCGAGATCGGTAATACCCGCCATGGGAGCGAGAAAAAGATTGTTTTTCAGAGTAAGCGTTCCAATGCGCACCATCATGCTATCCTTTTCCGGTTCCGGACGAACCCCCTTCACGGACCGGGAGTTTCTCCGGCGCCTTCATCCATGGGAAGTGTCGCATGTGTTCAGAAAAGCACATTTCTGTCAAGACGGATACCGGGGAAAACAGTGTACCGGAGAGTGTTTGACCTTTCGGCTCCATCGATGCTAGGGTGACCGGGATCGTGGAAACAGACCGCTACAGGCAGCGGCGTTCAGGTATCGCATCATGAAAATCACATCGGCGGAATTCGTAAAAAGCGCCCGGGTCCCTTCCCAGTTCACGGCGCCGGTATACCCGGAAATAGCCTTCGCGGGACGCTCGAACGTGGGAAAATCGACATTGATCAACAGGCTGACAAACCGCAAAAAACTTGCTGCGACCAGTTCGACGCCCGGCAAGACCCGCCTGATAAATTTTTTCCTGCTCAATGACGCGATATCCCTCGTAGATCTTCCCGGGTACGGATTTGCCCGGGTTTCCAGGGAAGTCAGGCGTGAATGGGGCCCCATGGTCGAGACCTACCTCCGGAACAGGCCGAATCTCCGCCTTGTGATCGTTCTTATCGACAGCCGCCGCAGACCTTCCGAAGCGGACCTTCAACTGCTCGACTGGCTGAAATCCACGGGCCGTCAATACCTGATCGTGGTTACCAAGTGCGATAAGCTGTCCCGGAACGAACTGCGGAAGCAGACCCTTTTGATTACAAAAACACTGGGTATCGAGGAAGACGGCCGGGACCTGCTGTTCTTCTCGGCCAAAACGGAGGAAGGAAAAGACAGGCTCTGGAGGGAAATTCAGAGAACGGTCGCTCCGCCTGAAATCCGGCAAGAAACTGACTGACAGTCATTCAGCGGGCTTTGTTTACCCTGATTTTATTACGCATATTCAGAATATTGTTAATATGCTTGACAAGAAAGTATCTTTGAGGCACAATCCGTATATTTGTGAACATGGGTTGATAAACAATTGAATACACTGCGCATTCCAAGATTCGGCATTTCCTTCGCAATCACGTCTAATAACGATTATCCCCCATACTATTGCTGCTTTCATCCCGGCGAACGAGCCGGGAAAAACCATTCTTACGCCAGACAGGAGCTCGAGGATGTCAGAAACCGTATCGCCATTTCTGGAAGTATCGCAGGCCATTATTGAGGCCGGTGGTGAAGCTCTGAAGAAATGCTACCAGTGTGGCACCTGTTCGGGAACATGCCCCTGGAAACCAATTTCACATTTCAATATCCGTACACTCATCCGCCTTGGCCAGTTCGGACTCGAAGGCATCGAAGACCTCATGTGGGGATGTTCGAGTTGCAAGTTTTGTGTCGACCGCTGTCCCCGCGGGGTTGAAATCATCGATGTCGTCACGGCGGCGAGGAGCGTGTATGCCTCGGGAGGACTCCTTCCCGGAAGCCTCCGATCACTGGTGGGAAGCCTTTCGGCCAACGGAAATCCCTGGACCGGTGATGCGTCCAAGCGCAACGACTGGGCCCGGGACGCATACCCCATCTACGAGAAGGGGATGGAGTACCTCTATTTCACCTGCTGTACCGTGTCATACGATGCACGCAACGTTCAGGTCGCCCGTGCCACGTCTGAACTCCTGACGAGGGCCGGGCTGAACTGGGGTCTGGTCGGCGCCGATGCCCGATGTTGTGGAGAAAGCCTGAGAAAGGTCGGCGATTACGACCTCTTCGAACGGCTGAAGGAACACAACCGGAACCTGTTCAAAGAGGCGGGGGCCGCGAAGATCATCGTCATCTCACCCCACTGCCTGGAAACCTTCACAAAAGAATACGGTGACTCCTACCGGGTCATTCATTTCGTCGAGTTGCTGGCGGATCTGATCCGGCAAGGAAAACTGTCGCCGTCACGGGATTTCGGCGGCAGGAAAATAACCTACCATGACCCCTGTTTCCTGGGGAGACACAACGGGATCTATGACGCCCCGCGGGATATTATCAACGCCCTGCCCGGCGTGGAGTTCCAGGAAATGGACAGGATACGGGAACAGAGCATGTGCTGTGGCGGCGGAGGCGGGGGGCTCTGGATTGAACGGGAAAAAGGGGAGCGCCTGAGCGACTTCAGGATTGAGGAAGCCCTGGAAACGGGTGCCTCGGTGCTGGCCACATCCTGCCCGTACTGCATAGCCATGCTGGAGGACAGCGTCAGAACGGCCAATGCCGATGACAGGATAGCCGTCAAAGATCTCTCGGAACTGGTTCTGGAGAGTTTAGAACAGCAAGACTGAGGAGCCTTTATGAGCAGAATCGGAGTCTTCGTCTGCCACTGCGGACTGAATATAGCAAAAAACATACGGGTCAAAGAAGTGGTTGAATTCTCAAGCACTCTTCCAGATGTGATCATAGCCGAAGAGTACAAGTTCATGTGCTCGACGCCCGGCCAGGAGCTTATTCAGAATCACATCAAGAAATATAACCTGAACAGAGTCATCATTGCCGCCTGCTCTCCGCTCATGCATGAAATGACCTTCCGCAAGGTGCTCGAGGGAGGCGGCCTGAACCAGTACCTGCTCTCCATCGTCAACATACGGGAACATGTGTCCTGGGTCACCGAAGATGAGGATGTGGCGACAGAGAAGGCCAAGGCCCTTATCAACGGGGCCGTTTACCGGGCGCGCCTGCTGGCGCCGCTGACGTCCCGGTTCATCGACGTCAATCCCGATGTCCTTGTCGTAGGTGGAGGCATCGCGGGAATCCAGGCGGCCCTGGAACTGGCCCGGACGGACAAAAAGGTCTATCTGGTGGAGCGTACCCCTTCCATCGGTGGTCACATGGCACAGTTTGACAAAACCTTTCCCACCCTGGATTGCTCGGCCTGCATTCTCACGCCCAAAATGGACGCAGTCCTTCAAAACCCGAACATCGAACTTCTCTCATACTGCGAGGTCGAGGAAACCAGGGGATTTGTGGGCAATTTCGAGGTCAGGATCCGCCAGAAAGCGCGCTACGTGGATCACGACAAGTGTACCGCCTGTATGGCCTGCACCGAGAAATGTCCCGGCAAGGGTATCTCGGAGTTCGACGAAGGCCTCGTCAGGAGGAAATCCATCTACATACCCTTCGCCCAGGCGGTCCCCCAGAAACCCGTTATCGACAGTGACACCTGCATATTCCTTCAGAAAGGAAAAGGATGCCGTCTCTGCGAAAAGGTATGCGAGCAGGGGGCCATCGATTTCGAGCAGCAGGACACCTTCATGGAGATCAAGGTGGGAGCCATCATCATGGCAACAGGCTATGATCTCATGGACACCACCCCGCTGGTGCAGTACGGCTACGGCCGATACCCGGCTGTTTACAACGCCCTCGAAATCGAGCGACTCTTCAACTCGGCGGGACCAACGGGCGGCAAGGTGATCATGCGGGACGGCAGGGAACCTTCGAGCGTTGCCATCCTGCACTGTATCGGCAGCCGGGACAAAAACCATTTTGAACACTGCAGCCGCGTGTGCTGCATGTACTCCCTGAAATTCGCCCATCTGGTGAAGGAGAAAACCGGTGCAGACGTGTACCAGCTCTATATCGACATGAGGGCGCCCGGCAAGGGGTACGAAGAGTTCTACGCCCGGATCCTGGAGGAGGACGTCAAGTTCATTCGAGGCAAGGCGGCCCGCGTCACCGACAAGACCAACGAGATGGAAGAGCCCGGCAAGCTGGTCGTGGAGGTGGAAGACACCCTGACCAGCACCTTCATGCGGATTCCCGTTGACATGGTCGTCTTGTCGCCGGCTATGAAACCCCGGACCGATGCCAGGGATATGGCACGGATTTTTAATCTCAACACCGACAAGTACGGTTTTTTCATGGAAAAGCACCCGAAGCTGGCACCCATCGCAACCATGACCGATGGCGTTTTCATCGCCGGTGCCTGCCAGAGTCCGAAGGATATCCCCGACACCGTTGCCCAGGCGACGGGAGCCGCCGCGGAGGCCCTCACCATCGTTGTCAAGGACCGCCTCGAGCTGGAGGCCACCGTGGCTTTCGTGAACGAGGCGGCCTGCTGCGGATGCCGGAACTGCGTCAACACCTGCCCCTTCGGCGCCCCTTTCTTCAAGGAAGACAAGGGTGTCTCGGAAATAAACGAAGCCCTCTGCAAAGGTTGCGGCCTCTGTGCCGCCGGCTGCCCCACGGGGGCGATCCTCACACATCATTTCGCCAATGACCAGCTCATGGCGGAGATAGAAGGTTTAATGGAGTTCTGACAAACCAGGGAGACAGGAATGGAATTCGAACCCAGAATACAGGGAATTGCGTGCAACTGGTGTACCTATACCGGAGCCGATCTCGCGGGAACGACGAAACTGAAGTATCCCCCGAACCTCAGACTGCTGCGGGTCATGTGTTCGAGCCGGATAAACCCCTCGTTCATTATCAGGGCCTTCCAGCTCGGGGCCGACGGGGTCCTGGTAGGAGGCTGCCACCCGGGAGACTGCCACTATGGTACGGGCAATTTCTACGCCAGACGGCGCCTGGCCATTACGAAGAAAATTCTTGATTTTGCCGGAATGGAGCCGGAACGGTTCCGGGTCGAGTGGATATCAGCCTCGGAAGGAAACCGTTTCGCCGAAGTAGTCACTGAGTTCACCGGCACGGTGAAGGAACTGGGTCCCCAGAATACATTCAGGATCGACAGAGAGGGGGCGGGCTGCACACCATGACGGACGCGAAAACCATAGAAAAACGATTGAAAGAAGAAGCGATCAGGCTTCTCGGGAGCGGAGCCGTTTCAGCTGTGCTGGCCTGGACTGCCGGATACGATGAAAAGCATCCCATGCCTTTCGCGGCGAGAAGCCTCGATGAGGTGGACGACCTGGTGTTCAACGAATACTGCACGGCCAACATGGCGCGCTATATCGGAGACTGGCCGGCGGGTACGAAGCTGGCGGTGGCGGTAAAGGGCGTCGACAGCCGGGCCGTTGTAGTTCTCATACAGGAAGAAAAAGCGTGCAGGGAGGACTTGGTCCTCCTGGGCATTCCATTCAGGGGCCTGAGAAATCACAAGACCGGGGATATCATCGATGAGAGGACGACAGCGGCTACGGCAAACCCCGTCCTTTTCGACATACTTCTCGGCGATGAAATAACAGAAGAGCCGGGCTCGCCCTATGACGTTCTGGCCGAACTGGAGGCGATGGGCAATGATGACCGCTGGTCCTTCTGGAAGAAGGAACTGGACAAATGCATTCGCTGCTACGCCTGCCGCAAGGCCTGCCCCATGTGCTACTGCGACCCCTGCTTCGTCGACCTGACACGCCCGCGGTGGGCCGACAAATCGCCCAATTCCGCCGGGAACCTCATGTATCACCTGACCCGATTCTATCACCTGGCGGGACGGTGCGTCGACTGCGGTGAATGCAGTCGGGCCTGCCCCGTCGACATTCCTCTCTATCTCTTCCACAAAAAAGTGGCGAAGGAATGTGAGGAGATGTTCAATCAGACTGCCGGTATGAACATCGATGACAAGCCCGTCATGGTCGATTTCAGGGTCGAGGATTCAGATTCCCTCCTCGAGTGAGAGTGCCGTGTGAACGTGAAAAAGGAGTGAGCGAACCGTGGTAAAAAAGATAACCCCCGAGACATTTCAGGGCTTCGTGGCTGCTCTCATGAACGGAGCACGCCTCTTTGCTCCCGTGGCCGACGGAGACGTGACAGCTTTCAGGCAGATCGACAACCCCGAAGAGGTGACACTTGATTTTTACAATACCACTCTCAGCCCCAAGAACGTATTGTTCCCCCAGTGCGATGAAATGGTCCGGTACCGGATCGCGAGGGAAGGGACCGAGTCGGACGTGGTACCCATTGATGACAGACCGCAGATTGTGTTGGGTGTAAGACCCTGCGACGTCAAGAGTTTCGAGATAATGGACGCTATTTTTGAGAGTGGCGGCATTACCGACCCGTACTGGAAAACCAGGCGTGACGCCACGACGATCATCGGCTATGCCTTCGATGAAGTCGATGAGGTCGACTTTTTCAGCGCCTTTGACATTCACGCCACAGACGACAGGGGAAGCGACCTTTTCATGGTCCGCAGGAACAAGGACTTCCTGCTGAAAGCAGTGACCGGGAAGGGTGAGGCACTTTTGGCGTCCCTCGAACTCGACACAGCCTCCGCAGAGGAAGAAGCATTCTACCGGGACCGGATCGCCTGGGGCGTTGAACAGAAAACACGGACCATCAACCTCGAGCATGCCCCGGAAAAACTGGCAAAGGTTTTTGACAGCCCCTACTGGGGAAAGGCCGCCATGGCCTGCCTGAGTTGCGGAGTCTGCACGTTCGTCTGCCCCACCTGCCACTGTTTCGATATCAATGACGAAACCCTCTTCCGCTCGGGGAGCCGCCGAAAGCTCTGGGATGCCTGCATGTTCACGGACTTCACCCTGGAAGCGAGCGGACACAACCCACGGACGAAGACCTCCCAGCGGCTGCGCCAACGGGTCAACCACAAATTCTCATATTATGTTACGAACTTCGGAGTAACATTGTGTGTGGGCTGCGGGCGCTGCACCCGGTTCTGCCCCGTCAACATAGACATACTGTCCGTCGCCGAAGGCGCCTTGAAGGAGAGTGAGCAACCATGACCACTGAAGGAGCTGCGATGCGCAATCCCTACATACCCGTCCCGGCCAGGGTCGAAAAGATAATAACCGAGGTGGATACGGGAGACATTAAAACCTTCCGCCTCGTCTTCGTGAACAGGGAAGATGAGGAAAACTTCACCTATCTTCCCGGCCAGTTCGCTGAACTTTCCATATACGGCAAAGGCGAGAGCCCCATCGGAATCGCATCTTCACCAACCCGGCCCGGGTATCTTGAATTCACCGTCCAGAAGGCGGGGCTGGTGACGAGTACCCTTCACGACCTGGACGAAGGGGCCGAAATCGGTATTCGCGGACCCTTGGGGAACCCTTGGCCCATAGATTTCCTGGAAGGGAAAAACATCGTTGTCGTAGGCGGAGGTTTTGCCTTTACCACCTTAAGGTCGCTCGTCAATTACATGCTCTTCGAGACGAACAGGAGCCGATTCGGTACCATCACCGTAATTTACGGCGCCCGGTCCCCGGGACTGCTCTGTTACAAGGAAGAACTCAAGGCCTGGGAAAAACGAAACGACATTAAAATGTGTGTCACTGTGGACAAGGGGGACGCGAACTGGAAGGGACGGGAGGGGTTCGTTCCTGCCGTCTGCAAGGAGGTCGCCCCCAGCCCGGACAATGCCGTGACGGTGATCTGCGGTCCCCCGATCATGATCCGATTCACCCTTCCGGAGTTCTTCAACCTTGGATTTTCCCGGGAAAACATACTGACATCGCTGGAAATGCGCATGAAATGCGGCATCGGCAAGTGCGGCCGATGCAACGTCGGCCACAAGTACATCTGCAAGGATGGACCGGTTTTTTCCCTTGCGGAACTCGACGGCCTGACTCGGGACTACTGACCAATCGTTACGCGAGAAGGAGCGAACAGTGAATACAGTTCTGGAAAAAAAATATCTCCACGAAAGCGTGGTGAAGCTGGTCCTCGAGGCTCCGGAAATCGCTCGAAAGCGCCTGCCGGGACAGTTCATCGTTCTGATGATCGGCGATCGGGGCGAGAGGATTCCCCTCACCATTGTCGAGTCCGACACGGAACGGGGTACCATCTCCATCATCTCCCAGACCGTGGGGAAAACCACGGCTGACCTGGCCGAACTCGAGGCGGGCGATTCGATCAAGCACGTACTGGGCCCGCTGGGACGACCCACGGAAATCGAAAACTTCGGAACATCCGTCTGTATCGGCGGCGGTGTCGGCGTGGGGGTCGTGTACCCCATAGCGACGGCCCTGAAGGAAAAGGGCAACAGGGTCATCTCCATTATCGGCGCCCGGACAAAGGATCTGCTGATACTGGAAGAGGAGATGAGCCGCGCCAGCGATGAACTGATCGCGGCAACCGATGACGGAAGTTACGGCTATCACGGCTTTGTCAGTGGCGTTCTCCAGGAACTCATCGACAAGGGAACAACCATTGACCGTGTCTTCGCCATCGGACCCGTGCCCATGATGCGTGTCATCTGTAACGTCACAAAACCCTATGGAATCAAAACCATCGTCAGCCTCAACCCCATCATGGTGGACGCCACGGGAATGTGCGGTGCCTGCCGGGTATCGGTGGCGGGGAAAACACAATTCGGATGCGTGGACGGACCCGAATTCGACGGCCATGATGTTGATTTCGACCTCTTGATGAATCGCCTTCGCATGTACTCCGACCAGGAACGACAGGCGATGGAATGCAGGTGCGCACATGACGGAAAATAAGGAACCGAAAAAAGAGAAGAAAGAACGGGTGCCCCGGCAGCCCATGCCGGAGCAGGACCCGAAAGTGAGAGTAACGAACTTCGAGGAAGTTCCCCTGGGATACACGGAGGAACAGGCCGTGGCCGAGGCCAAGCGGTGCATCATGTGCAAGAAACCCACCTGTGTCGGCGGCTGCCCCGTTGAAATCGACATACCGGCCTTCATACACCTCATCGCCGAAGGGGATTTTATTGGAGCCGCCAGGAAGCTGAAGGAAAAGAACTGTCTTCCCGCCGTCTGCGGCAGGGTCTGCCCCCAGGAAGACCAGTGCGAGAAACTCTGTATACTGGGAAAGAAATTCGAACCCGTCGCGATCGGACGGCTTGAACGGTTTGCCGCCGACTACGAGCGGTCTTCGGGCATCGTGGACATTCCCGCCCCCGCCGCCCCGACGGGCAAGAGGGTGGCCGTTGTCGGAGCCGGACCGGCGGGTCTTACCATCGCCGGCGACCTGGTCCAGTTGGGCCACGAGGTGACCATATTCGAGGCCCTGCACAAAGCCGGCGGCGTTCTGGTCTACGGTATTCCCGAGTTCAGGCTTCCCAAGGCAATCGTCGACGCCGAGGTTGATTATCTCCGGAAACTTGGTGTCAAGCTGGTCACGGACGCCGTGATCGGGCGGCTGAAAACAATTGACGATCTCTTTGACGAGGGTTTCCATGCCGTGTTTCTCGGCGTGGGAGCCGGCGCCCCGGTCTTCATGAACATCCCCGGCGAAAACCTGAACGGCATATACTCGGCCAACGAGTACCTGACCCGATCGAACCTTATGAAGGCCTATCGCTTTCCCGAGTATGACACCCCTATCGCCGGAGGCAAAAACGTTGCCGTCATCGGCGGCGGGAACGTGGCCATGGACTCGGTGAGAACGGCACTGCGGCTGGGAGCGGACAACGCCTACATCATCTACCGCCGGACCGAAAAGGAAATGCCCGCGCGGCAGGAAGAAATTCACCATGCCCATGAAGAAGGCGTCCAGTTCAAGCTTCTGCACAATCCTGTAGAGTACATCGGCGACGAACACGGCTGGGTGAAGCAGATCCGCTGCATCCGCATGGAACTGGGGGAACCCGACGCCTCCGGCAGGCGGAGACCCATTCCCATCGAGGGGTCGGAATTCGAGATCGACGTCGACACAGTTGTTGTCGCCATCGGCACCAATGCCAACCCCATCATTCCCCAGACCACGCCGGGACTTGAAACCAACAAGTGGGGATACATCGTCACGAAGGACGAATCAGGCCTCACCAGCCGCGAGGGCGTGTATGCCGGCGGCGACATCGTCACGGGGGGCGCCACGGTTATCCTCGCCATGGGGGCGGCGAGAACCGCCTCGCGTGCCATCAACGAATACCTGAGCGGCGCCTGAAACAGATGCCGGGACGCCGCGGAGCAAAAGGTGACCGGTGCTGTCTGTCATCGTGATCACAAAAAACGAGGAGGCTGCCATCGGCGCCTGTCTCGATTCAGTCGCCTGGGCCGATGAGATCATCGTCCTGGATTCGGGCAGTACCGACAACACGGTGCGAATCTGCCGCGAACGGGGCGCCCGGGTTTTTGAAACGGACTGGCCCGGGTTCGGCCCGCAGAAAAACCGCGCCCTCGAGAAGGCAACCGGCGAATGGATTCTGTCCATTGATGCCGACGAGCGGATTTCTCCCCAATTGCGGGAAGAAATGGTACGGTCCATGGCGGATCCGAACGCTCCGGAAGCCTTTGAAATGCCCCGCCTGTCATATTTCTGCGGTCGGACTATCCGACACAGCGGCTGGTGGCCCGACTACATAACCCGCCTGGTCAGAACCGGGCGCGCCCGGTTCAGCAACGACCTTGTTCACGAACGCCTTATCGTGGAGGGAACCACGGGACGGCTTGAAAACCCCATACTTCACGATGCCTTCGAATCGCTCGAGGATGTCATCGACACGATGAACCGCTACACAACGGCGGGTGCTGAAATGATGCGCCGGAGTGGGGAAGGTTCCACACTTTCCAGAGCCGTCTCCCATGGTCTCTGGGCGTTTTTCTACAGTTGGATCGGACGGGGAGGATTTCTGGACGGACGGGAAGGGTTCCTTGTGGCCCTGTACAACGCAGAACACACCTTTTATCGCTATGCCAAGCGTCTATACCTCGAGGACGAAGAAACCACCTGATCGCCGGAAATGGTGAGCCGGATAAACCACTTCGCCCTGTGACGCCGCCCCGCTGACAGGCCTCTCAGGCGCTCGAACCGGTGAACCATGCCGCCGATCCCGCAAAGGTTGACGAACTCGTCTCGTAAAGAAGTCGGAAAACGTCTGATTGAGGACGGCTTTGTAAAAAGCCCCCGGTTGTTTATAATGCCTCCGGCAACTTTTTACGAAGCCGTCGGGGTTGATTTTTGCGCTCTCAGGATAGTATAAGCGATCAGAAACAGGATCCCGACGAGGATGATCCACTTGAAAATAGCAGTGTTAATTAAAAATTTCGTCCTGTCAGGAGGGGCTGAACGGTACGCTGTCGAAGTTGCCCGCCGCCTGAGGGATCGCGGACACGACATAGATCTCTACGCCCGAAACGTGGATACCTCACTCACGGCCGGAATGACGCACGTTCAGGTACCGGACCGGCATACCTACAGGACCGTGGCCAACTCTCTCTCCTATGCCCGGGAGACAGCCCGGCTGCTCGAGGGCAGGAACTATGATGCCATCCACTCCCATGAGCGGGCATACAGCCAGGATGTTCTCACGGTTCACACGTTCTGTTACCGGTCGGGCTTCACCGGGGGAACCGCGTTCCTGAAAAGACTTTTCACATTGTATCTGAGCCCCCGAAGCCGGCTGTATGAATGGCTGGAAAAAAAACAGATGGCGTCGCCCCGACTTGTGGCTGTGTCGGAGGTGATCCGGCACGACATTCAGGCCCGCTACGGGCGCACGGAAGGGGTGCGGGTTATTACGCCGGGGGTTGATTTTACCTGGTTTCATCCGGACGGAATCGCCGCACTTCGGTCACGGGAAAAACGAGGCCCATCGACGGGT
Source organism: Syntrophales bacterium (assembly GCA_023228425.1). Classification (NCBI taxonomy): domain Bacteria; kingdom Pseudomonadati; phylum Thermodesulfobacteriota; class Syntrophia; order Syntrophales; species Syntrophales bacterium. The sequence goes on along the minus strand of JALOBE010000004.1, from coordinate 84,137 downwards.
GAACTGACTGTGCTGTTTGTGGGAGGAGAATTCCGGCGCAAGGGGTTGGATAAGCTGATTCCCGCTATCGGCGAAGGAATGAAATTAATTGTCGTGGGTCGCGGGGAACGTCTCGACTATCACCGAAGGCTTGCGATCTCCTGTGGAACAGGGAGTCGTGTCGAGTTCGTCGGCCATGTCGATGATGACGTGAGGGGATACTACGCCGGGGCGGATGTGGTAGTACTGCCGTCACGCAGGGAGGCCTTCGGCATGAGCATACTTGAAGGAATGGCATGCGGTCTTCCGGTTATCGCAAGTCCCGTCGCCGGCGTGGCGGGCCTGATCAATGACGGAGAAAACGGGTTCCTGGCGGGAGAAACGGATGAGCTGAAAGCGGCTCTGAATCTTTTACGGGATGAAACGCTTCGAAAAAAGATGGGAGACCGGGCGCGAAAGACCGCCGAGTCCTGTTCCTGGGACCGGATAACCGACAGCTATGAAGAGGTGTTCCTGGGGCTGTCAGGCTCTCGCGGAGCGCAAAATCGATGAGCGGAACGGGAAGCAATCCGAAAGAGCTCTGGGCCGATCTTATCCTGCGGAGCGCGCAGGCGGTTCCATCCCGTATGCGAAGGTTTGTGTTCGCGGAACTGTCGGAACTGTCCTATCATTTCCTGTCCCGGCGACGGTCTGTGGCGCTTAAAAACCTGGAGTCGGCCTTCCCCGAAAAATCCAAGGCCGAGCGTGTTGCCATCGTCAAGAGAGTCTTTCGGAATCTGGGAATTGTAGCATCGGAATTTTTCGATCTTCCCCGCCTCACAGAGCGGAACATTGCGGATGTGGTACGTGTGGAGGGCAGGGAACATTGCAGGAAGGCCCTCGAAAAGGGCAAGGGCGTGTTACTGTTCGGTGCCCATTTAGGTAATTGGGAACTCGAAGCGGTGGCCTTCTCGCTGCTGTTGAAACCCCTCACCGTAATCTACCGTCCTCTGGACAGCGCCGTGCTGGATACCCTGGTTTTCAAAATACGGTCCTGCACGGGCAACACACCGGTTTCAAAAACCCGCTCTATGAGGACCATGCTTCGAAGCTTGAAAAATAACGAAATCCTGGGAATCCTGATCGACCAGAACGTGGATTGGTACGAAGGACCTTTCGTGGACTTTTTCGGCCGGCCGGCCTGTACATCGGAAGGCGTTGCCCTGCTTGCCCTTCACACCGGCGCCCCCGTAATCCCCGCCTATATGGTGCGTGAACCGGACAACCGTTACCGACTTGTGATAGGCGAGGAGATCGACATTGTCCGAACCGGCGACAGGACTGATGACATCCGCGCGAACACGCAGCGATTTACAACGATCATCGAACATTCGATACGGCGGTATCCCGACCAGTGGCTCTGGGTCCACCAGCGATGGAAGACCACGCTTTCCCGGGTTCCGAAGAATCGGTGAGGGACTCACATGATTGAGGCAGAAACAGGAAACGGCATCTATGTTCTTCACGTGAAAAAAGGATACGAGGACAGGGAAAAAAGTATTATCCGTCAGTTTTCAGCGTTGAAACTGCCCTTCGAGTGGATCCTCGATCACGACAGGGATGAGCTTACACCGGAGATAATTGAACGATTCAAGTGCCACAGCCTGCTGAGCGGCGCGGAAATTTCCTGTGCCCTGAAACATATCGTTGCATGGAACCGGATCGCGGATGGAACCGGGAGAGGAGCCTTCATATTTGAGGATGACGTTCTCCTGGACATTAAAAATTTCAAGATCCGGGCTGAAGAAGCCCTTGCGGAATTCTATGAACGATGGGGAGAGTGCGGGTATATCAGTCTTGGAAACGGGTGTGCCCTCTACGTTCCGTGGACGAAACTGGAGAAAAAAACGCGGCTCTACCGGGCTGACTATGTCAGGGCCGCGGACTCATACTGGATCACTCGGGAGACGGCGCGGAAGAAACTGGAATGGGTACTTAAACACGGGATTCCCCTGCCGGCGGATCACCTGATCGACCGAATCGCCACCGAACTCGATATCCCTATTCTCTGGCTGGAACCGACCATTGCCAATCAAGGATCCCATACGGGCCTTTTCCCGTCCAGCATCCAGAACCTGGAGCGGGGACGTCTCCTTGACGCCATCGGATGGAAGGTAAAAATTATCAGGAGAAAATATCTCTACCCTCTCCTGGGAATAGACATGCGGAAGGCTGATTAATTTCAAAACACAGTATCCGGTACCGTCTAACCCGCCCCGCCATACCCCGCTCCGATGGCGGGCTCTTTGAAGGTTAAAAGGTTAAGAAGAAATTGTTACCCCGGGCAAAACAATACCTGACCATCAACCCGGTTTCTGTGGCGGGAGTACTTGTCATTCTCCTGGTGTTTGCCATGATGGTTTCCACGGCCGCCACAGTGATTATGGAGGTCCTCCTTCTCCTGTGTGTTATCGGCTTCAGGGAATTGCGCCGTAAAACCTTCGCGACGCTGAAACAGCCCATGGTGGTCATGGCTCTCGTTCTTTATTTCATGATCACTCTGGGAATCATTTACAGCGTCGCCCCTCTCCCGGAAAGTGTCGACTCGTGGGCACGCTGGAGAAAACTGTTTCTCGTACCCGTAGTCGCCGCCGTATATACCGACCCGTTGTGGAAACAACGGTTTATCTCCTTTTTCATCTGCCTTTCCGCGCTGGCCGCGCTTCTGTCCTGCGGCGGTTTTCTCCTGGGAATGGGCACTAAATACGGCCCCGGCATACTGGTCCAGAACTGGGCGACCCAGGGGATGCTTTTCTCTGTCGCGCTGTTCGCGTGCCTTGTTCTTCTGCGGTTTCCCCTCTCCTCTGTCTTTGTCAACACCCCGTTTCTGATCATTTCAGCGGCCGTTCTGTCGCTGAACATCGTCCTGATAACCCATGGCAGGAGCGGCTATCTTACTCTCATCGTGCTGATCATGGCTTTTATTTTTTTTGGCGCCCCCAAAAAAACAAAACTCCTCTTCATGCTGCCGGCACCTGTATTGATCGTCTCTTTGCTCCTGATATCACCTGTTGCCCACGACAGAGTGTTCGACGGTATCGATGAGCTGAAAACCTACGAACAGGCCCCGATGCCGACAAACATGGGGTATCGGGTTATAGCATGGAAAAATACGATCACTCTGTTGAAACGATGTGAGCATCCTTTTTTCGGCTATGGCACCGGGGGATTTGAAACAGCCTATGCCGGACTGATGAATGAGAAGCAGATAGAGGGCAAGAGAAGGTGGCAGGACGAACCGATTCATGATCCCCACAACCAGTATTTGATCATTCTGGTTGACTATGGTCTGGCAGGTCTCGGGCTGTTTTTACTTTTTATCGGAGCTTTTTTTATCCAGCCCATCAACAGACCCTATTATCTCCTGGGGATCGGCGTTGTGCTTGCCTGGTGCGCTACGAGCCTCTTCAACGGACATTTCGGAACCGCGATAGAAGGACGGTTCCTGTTAGTCTGGTGCAGCGCCATGCTCTCGGCCGACAGGGGACTGAGGATGAAAGTGATGGAAGAAACGGTGGACACGGTATGAATGTATCGAACAGAATAGCACGCCTGTTCGGGTACGAACTCATTAACCGCAAACGGCAGGTCACCCCGGACTCACATATCATCCAGCTGATATCACTCTGCCGGGTAGACCTGGTGCTGGATGTGGGAGCGAATACCGGAGCATTCGCGAAAAAGCTGCGGCAGGAAGGATACCGCTCTGAAATTCACTCCTTCGAACCGGTACACCAAACATTTGAAATACTACGGAAAGAGAGCCGCAATGACGATTTGTGGCACGTTTACAAACTTGCCCTGGGGAATTCCCCGGGCAGACAATCCATCAACATAACCGCCTCGTCGGACTTCGCGTCCTTTCTCGATCCCGGTTCGCTTGGAAAAGAACTCTACAAAGAAGTTGACCTGTCGGGAAAAGAAACGGTGGACGTCAGTACCGTAGACGATTTCCTGGCCGCTCACATCGGGGATGTTTCAAAAAAGCGCATTTTCTTGAAAATGGACACCCAGGGGTATGATCTCAAGGTTTTTGACGGTGCCCGGCGCTCTGTACCCCACATTGTCTGCATGATGTCGGAACTGTCCATGATCCCCATCTATGCGGGAATGCCTCATTATCATCAAGCGTTACGGCATTACGAGGATCATGGATTTGCGATTACGGGACTCTTTCCCGTGAGCAGGAAAGAAGACATGTCGCTCATCGAAGTGGACTGCACACTGATTAATACCTCTGAAGGGACGCAATGAAAGCGCGATTCATGTGGCGTGCCATGAGAACGCGGTACCGGGACGAGGTGGCCGAACTGTCGGCCATCAGGGAGTGTCTCCGTCCGGGAGACACGGTCTGTGACATCGGCGCGAACAAGGGGGGATTCATCTACTGGATGTCTCGCTGGACAGGCGCTTCCGGTCGCGTGGTGGCCTTTGAACCCCAGGCAGAACTGGCAACGTACCTGCGCGCGGTGTGCAAGCGATTAGCCCTCTCCAATGTAAGTGTCGAGGCGAAAGCGGTAGGTGACAAGACGGGAGAGACCACACTTTACATACTTGGAAGGACAGGAGTTTCACCCGGCGCCTCGGTCGGCGCCCGCCTGACCGAACGCGAAGAGTGCCGGTCCCTTTCGGTCCCTGTCGTTGCCCTCGATGATTACTTCGGCGTCAATGATCGCGTCAAAGTACTAAAAATCGATGTTGAGGGGGCGGAGCGGCGGGTTTTCGAGGGAGCCGGACGAATCCTGGAGGAGCAGTCCCCTCTTTTGGTTTTCGAGTGTGAGAACAGACATCTGGAATCAGGTGATGTGTGGGATGTTTTTCGTTGTCTCCTCGACAGGGGCTACGCCGGTGAATTCGTCTGCGGACGAAAACTTCGACCCCTCTCGGAGTTCGATCCGTCCGTCCATCAGAGGGAGTCAGGCGATCGTTTCTGGGACAGAAGGGACTATTGCAATAATTTTGTTTTCAGATGATTACCGGTTAGCCGGCCCCTCCTCTGCCTTTACAGATCCATCATCCTGTAGTATAGACACAGAACCGCACGATAACAATAAACAAACGGTGGATTCATGGCAACCGGCAGCGACATCCGACACATGAAGCGCGCCCTGGCCCTGGCCCGGAGAGGAATCGGCCGGGTCAGTCCCAACCCCATGGTGGGGGCAGTCATCGTAAAGAAGGGACGTGTCATCGCCGAAGGATACCACCGAACATTCGGCGGCAGGCACGCCGAGATTGAAGCCATTGAAAAAACTGATGCTTCTCCCCGGGGCGCCGATATTTATGTGACCCTCGAGCCCTGCAGCCACTTCGGGAAAACGCCTCCCTGCACGGACCGGCTTATCGAGATTCAGCCCGCCCGGGTTATCATCGGGACCAGGGATCCCAACCCCCTGGTCGCGGGAAAGGGCATCGCCGCCCTTGAGGCAGCGGGGATACCGACGGTAACGGGTGTCCTGGAAAAGGAATGCCGCCGGCTCAACGAGGTGTTTTTCACCTTCATGGAACGGGGCACACCCTTTGTGACGCTCAAGTACGCCCAGACCCTGGACGGCAGGATCGCCGCGATATCCGGTGACTCCAGGTGGATCAGCTCCCCGGAATCACGGAGATTCGCCCATCGCTTAAGAAGCCGGCACGATGTCATTCTCGTGGGGGCAGGAACGGTTCTCGCCGATGACCCGGAACTGACCGTTCGCCTGGTTCGCGGCCGCACCCCTCTGCGGGTGGTGGTGGACTCGATGTTGACTATCCCCCTGGAATCCCGGATACTCAAGGACCAGGATACGGCCCGGACCATTGTCCTTACGTCGTCCCGCCGTGACCTGCGGAAGCAGGAACTGTTTCGGGGCGCGGGCATCGAGACCATCGTCATCGAAGAGGAAAAAGAGGGCTTACTCGACATGAAAGAGGCCTTCAGGGAGTTGGGGAAGCGAGGCCTGTCATCGGTCCTCGTCGAGGGCGGTGCCGGGATCATTACCTCCTGCCTCAGGCAGGGCTGTGCCGACCGTGTCGTTGTAATAACAGCGCCGCGGATCCTGGGCCGGGGCATCGATGCCGTAGGGGACCTGGGGAAAACCGCCGTCGATCAGTCCGTCGGATTGAAGATTGAGCGGATTATGCGCAGAGACAGTGATATTATTATCGACGCCCGACCGAAGTATTGAGGGGGTACCGTGGCCTGGTATGCCATCTATACAAAAAGCCGCTACGAAAACAGGGTGTTCCAAGGCCTCCAACAGCGTAACGTTGAATCGTTTCTGCCGAAAATAGAAGTGTGGAGCCGCAGGAAGGACCGGAAAAAGAAGATCCACGTGCCCATGTTCAGCGGCTATCTCTTCGTGGATCTGCCGGATACGAGTGCCGAGACCCGCCTGCCCGTTCTCAAAACCCCGGGCGTGGTGAGAATACTGGGGAAACCTGCAGGACAGGAACCCACGGCCATTCCCGACAGCCAGATCGAAGCCATCATGCGCCTGGTGCATTCCAGGGTGGAGATACTGTCTTGCCTCTACCCCCGTGTGGGCGAGCGGGCGCGGATCATGAACGGGCCTTTCGCGGGCATCGAGGGTGTGGTCCAGCAGACAGACTATAAAAAAAACCTTTTTGTGGTCTCCATCGATCTTCTGCAGCGCTCAGTGGCCATCAAGCTCGAAAGCTTCCAGGTTGAGCGTATCTGACACTGACGGTTTCGTAAAAGCCCGCGGACGTCTTCCGACTTTGCGCGAGAGCGTCGCCACCGGCCGCGAAGGTACGTTTCTTATCCGAGGGGCGGATACACTCCCTGCCAGGGTCTGGCCTTCTCAAAGGCCCGTGAGGCCTGCAGGACCAGGTCGTCCCGGTGCCGGGGACCGACGATCTGAAGCCCGACGGGCATACCGCTTTCCGTGAACCCCGCCGGCACAGAAGCCGCCGGATGTCCCGAAATATTAAACGGGTACGTGAAGGCAGCCACGTCAAGCACGTCAACCGGCTTCCCATTGATTTCCGAAGGCGGGGGACCTTCGGCCACGAAGGCTTCCGTGGGCATGGCGGGCGTCATGAGCAGATCGAAGCGGTCAAAAAGACGCCACAACCACCGGTTCTGCTCGGTCCTGACCGCCTGGGCCCGGAGTACCTCATCGATGGTGAGGTCTCGTGCGGCCTCCAGACTCGCCACTATGGTCCGGTTTATCTGCTTCCTGTTAAGCGCGATCACCTTCTGCAGACTTCCGTATATATCGACACTGAAAAGCCTGTTCCAGACACTGTCCACCTTCGGCATGGGCTCCTCCAGGAGTTCCACCAGGTGTCCCATGGCCTCGAATGCCCGCACCGCTTCTTCAACACGGCTCATGACATCCGGCTGCACCGTGGCGTATCCAAGCGTCGGGCTGAAGGCTATGTTCAGTTTCTCCGGAAGATTGTCCAGTTCGGCAAGATAGGATGCAGCCGGACGGGGCAGGGAATCGGGGGCCGCCGGGTGGGACCCTGTAACGCAGTCAAGGTACAGAGCCGCGTCCCCCACGGTCCGCGTCATGGGACCATGAACGACGATTCCCGTGAGGGGAAGAAGAGGGACCGGCCCCCAGGGGATCCTGCCGACGGATGTTTTCAACCCGAAGCACCCCGAATACGTTGCGGGAATACGGATCGAACCGCCGCCGTCTGACCCGGTTGCCATGGGAACCATACCGCCGGCCACGGCCGCCGCCGAGCCCCCGCTTGAACCTCCGGGGGTTCGCTCCAGATTCCAGGGGTTCCGGGTTGTTCCGAAAAGGCGATTCCTGGTAAACCCCGTGAATCCGAATTCGGGCGTGTTGGTTTTACCTACAACAATGGCGCCGGCCTTTCGAAGGCGTTCCACCTGTATGGAGTCCCTGTCAGCCATGTTGTCCCTGAAGGGCACCGAACCGAAGGTCGTAATCATGCCTCCCACATCTTCCAGATCCTTGACAGCCAGGGGAATGCCCGCCAGAGGGCCGGGGACGCTTCCCGAAGCAATGGCTTCCGTGGCTTTCCGGGCCTCGGCCAAAGCCCTGTCATGGCAGATTGAGACAAAAGCGTTGAGTATCGGATTGATTTCATCGATGCGCCGGAGCGTCACCTCCATAAGTTCCAGGGGAGAGAGCTCCCCTGACCGGATGCGTGCCGCCAGATCGAGTACAGAAGCAAAGTGGATCGGTTCCATCAGATTCTCCTGTTCGTGATTGCCAAAGCTTTCATTGCGTCACTCCGGGAAGCATGTGAAATCCCGTCATTGCAGGGTGCATGTAACATTCCATCATGTCGAAGAGCATTCAGTATCCCGTCATGTCGAGGAGCAGGCAGAAGTCCGTCATTTCGAGGAGCGAAGCGACGAGAAATCTTTCCCTATTCATCATCGATGGTCCCGTAAAAAGTCCGGATTTTCCAAAAGCGGCATGGCACAGGGCGGACGCTCTTCAGGATAGCGGATAACTGCCTTTCCGTCAATGAAGCAGATGTATCCAACATTTGCTTTCCGGCGGCCAATGATTATCTTACCTGAAGATGAACCGGATACCGGCGGGTTCCGGTTCAGATACAACGAAGACGGACGCTGAAATCATTCCGACAACTGAGTGACTACTATGGCGAAGGATTTGTATTCGACTCTCGGTGTAAAAAAGGACGCTTCCGAGGCCGACATCAAGAAGGCATACCGGAAGCTTGCCCGAAAGCTGCACCCCGACCTGAATCCCGGGGACAAGGAGGCCGAGCGGAAATTCAAGGATGTTTCCCGGGCCTATGAGTGCCTGGGAACGGCCGAGAAACGCAAACTCTACGACGAGTTCGGCGAGGAGAGCCTGCAATCGGGTTTCGATGCCGAGAAAATGCGTCAGTACCGGCAGTGGCAGTCCGCCGGGGCGGAGCGGAGCGGCGCACGGCAGGGCCATGATTTCGGCCGTTACCAGAGCTACGAGGATCTTTTCGGTGATCTGTTCGGGTTCTCCTCAACGGATCGTTCATCCGGACGGTCCCGGAAAATGAAGGGCCAGGATGTTGAATACGATATAACCATCGATTTTCTGTCCGCGCTGCGCGGCCTGAAGACGGACATATCGTTACGCCGTCCTCAATCCTGCGTCGGCTGCGGTGGTTCAGGCACCGAGCCGGGAACCGCGCTGATTCCCTGTGAAACCTGCGGCGGTTCGGGACGGCTCAACGTAGCCGAAGGGCCGATCAATTTTACCCAGGCATGCCCGAACTGCGGCGGTCACGGACGGACAGGGACTCCCTGCCGATCCTGCAAGGGATCGGGACAGACACAGGAGACCGAAACCCTCCGGGTCACCATCCCACCCGGTGTCGATGAAGGATCACGGGTGCGGGTTGCCGGGAAGGGAGGCCCGGGAATGGGAGGAGGTTCCCCGGGGGACCTGTATCTCGTCGTCCACGTCACTCCCCACCCCTTTCTGTCGCGCAAGGGCAACGATGTTTACATGGACATCCCCGTTTCCATCGGTGAGGCCCTGGCCGGTGGATCGATAACGGTCCCCACGGTGAACGGTGACGTGAACCTGAAGATTCCCCCGGGCAGCCAGAACGGGACGGTGTTGAGATTGAGGGGCAAGGGGGTGGTGAACCCCAGGACAAAATCCCCGGGAGACCTCCTGGTGAAGCTGGTCGTGAAGCTTCCCGAGGCCGGCGATGAAGAAATGCGCGCCGCCGCCAGAGCCATGGACCGGTATTACCGCGACGACATTCGAAAAAATATCAGGTTGTGAGATATGGCCAAAGAATTCTGGACGCGCTCCGAAGTCATCGAAATCTTCAAAATACAGCAGCACCTGCTGGCGATTCTCGAGGAGGAAGAAATCGTCTGTCCCCGGCACCGGAAGGAGGACGGTGAAAAACTCTATTCCCCGGAAGAAATGGAGCTACTCCGCATCACGAAAATACTCATGGATGAACTGGACGTGAACCTTCCCGGCGTTGACATCATATTGAGAATGAGACACCAGATGATCGACATGAGGAGGCAGGTCGACGACATTCTCGCCGATCTGGTAAAGAAACTGCGGCAGCGGCTCTAGGGCGACACGCACCGTGTCACGCCTTACGGCTCCCCGGGACACTGTGAACCGGCTTTCACGCGCCGGGTTCGCTGCCGGGGATGCGTTTTTACACGGCACACGCACCGTGTCACGCTTTACGGCTCCCCGAGACACTGTGAACCGGCTTTCACGCGCCGGGTTCGCTGCCGGGGATGCGTTTTTACACGGCACACGTCCGCGGGTCCGGGACTTTGCAGCAGCCGGTTATTTGAAAAACACCCGGTCTTTCCCCTGTGCCTTGGCCTGGTACATGTTCATGTCGGCCCGCCGGATAATGTCCGGCAGCGACTCTCTCCCGGAATACTGGACCACGCCTATGCTCACCGTCACCTGTATGGGTTCGCCGAATCCCGGATTGAACTGTTCACGCTTGAACTCCTGCCTGATTCGTTCGGCGATGGCAACCGCGGCCGGACCGTCCGTTTCCGGGAGGACGGCCGTGAACTCTTCGCCGCCGAAACGATAGGCAGAATCGGTTTTTCGCAGGCATCGGCGGGTGACATCGGCAAGCCGAACCAGCACTTCGTCACCTTCGAGATGGCCGAAGGTGTCGTTGTACTTCTTGAAATCGTCAATATCGAAAAACAGGATGGAAAGGTCGTGCAGATATCGGCCTGCCCGCTCCATTTCCCGATGCATCTGCCGGTAGAAGTGGCGCCCGTTGAAAAGCTTGGTCAATCCATCGGTTATGCTGAGGTTTTTATATTTTTTCTCACTTGCCTTAAGGGCTTCTTCGGCAAGAATTCGTGGCGTCACATCCTCCAGTGTCTCCAAGGCCCCCAGCACCGTCCCGTCCGAATCCCTTAGAATCGCGGCTGTAAAACGAAGCCACCTGCCCCGTTCTCCCAGAGCGGGGAAAAAGGTTGTCGCCTCGTAGGCATCATCTATGAGCGCTGACTTGGAAAAGGTTTCACCATACCATTCATTCAGATCGCCGGTTCGTTCATCCAGAAGGAGGTCGGCCATGCAGGGACGTTCATGGTCATAAAAGGCCTTCCAGTGATCGCTTGTTCCTATGACATCGCGTGCCGTGATCTGGCTGAGTCCCTCGAGAGCCTGGTTCCAGTAGGTAATCCGGTGATCCCTGTCGATAACAAAGGTGGGAATCGATGAACCCTGCAGGACTGACGCGAGGAAGGCCTCACTTTTTCTCAATTCCTCTTCACTGTGAAACCGGTCGGTAACATCCTCCAGGGTTTCTATGGCCCCAAAAATCTCTCCCGTGGGCCATCGCAGGAGGGCCGCGGTACACCGCAGCCACATTCCGCTATCTCCCAGGGTCGGGAAAAAATCCGTTACTTCGCAGGCGCCCCGAATAACATCAGATTGTTTCAACTGATCGGGATACCAGCGTTTTACGGTCTCCCGGGAACCGCTGACCAGAATATCAGCCAGGCTTGGCCTCTTTTCATCGTAGAAGGATGTCCAGGGATTTCCCTCCCCGGCAATCAAATCATCCGCCGGGATACCGGTCAGCGCTTCCATCGCTTTGTTCCAGTAGATAATCCGGTGGTTCTTGTCGATGACAAAGGTTGGAATGGGTGTTCCTTCCATTATCATCGCCAGGATTTGATCGCTCTCGCGCCGGCCCCGGTGTATGATCCGTCGACCGGACATATCTATACCCCGGTCTTCCGCCTGCTCGCCGTCCCGCTTTTTCGCCTTTTCCATGCGGCTCCTCCGAAAAGAAGGTGGTTATATGATTCCCCCCATTCAATGCGTGAGATTCAGGCCGCCCGTGGATAATTCCGGGGACAGGCAACGGGCCGCATGTCATGAAATTCCGCGTACCTGTCAGCATTTGATTCAGTATAACAAAAAAAAGGAGGGCGTCAATACAAGCTTTGACAGGGCAGGTCGAACCGATATTCAGGGAGCCTGCCAGAGGCGGTGTCGGACTTTATCGCCGCAAAAAAATCACAGCGTGAAAGCTCCTTGTTCGTATATGACAACGCGCTTGCCCGAGGCAAGGCGGGCTGTGACGGTTTTTTCCTCCCTGTTGACGAGATCCCAGTGGAGTGACGATTCATTGAACCCCAGGGCTTTTTTTCTTTCCCTGGTGAGTTCCGCCGGATCGCCGTCATAGGTGTCGGAGTAGGACGACCCCAGAGCGATATGACAGTTTCCGTGACGACCCCCGTAATTTTCGTCAAAGAGGGTGTTGGCCATAAAGGTGTCAATGACAGAAAAGCGCCGGTCCGTCAGTGAAAATTCGCCGACCCTCTTTGCCCCGGGATCCACGGAAATCTGTTTCTCGAGAAAGGCTTCGCCTTCATCGGCCGAGGCGGACTTCACGATGCCCTTCTCAAAAACAAGGCGGGCTCCGCTGATATAGTTTCCACTGCGGAATGAGGGCTGGTCGGCGAAAAAGACGCCCCGGGTTCCTCTCCAGTCGGGCGACAGGAAGAGTTCAAAACTCGGGATGTTGTGCCCGGAAACCCCGATCCATTTTCTTCGCTCCCCCCGTGTTATGGTGAGATCGATTCCGGCGGACTCTACGTGAAAAGATCTGACATCCATGGCGTTGAGCCACCGTTTGATATGGCCGGCCTCCCTGAAGACCCGCTTCCACTGTGCCGGAGGATCATCATGATCGAGAAAACATGCCCGGATTATCTGTCGCGCATATTGTCGTTCCGTCAATCGTGCCTGCCTGGCCGGTTCCGGCGTGGGAAAGGAACAGAGCGTCCAGCCGAAGAGCCCCTGCTCTTCACGCCGTACCAGGATATCCCTGAGCTCCTTCCGTGCCGCCATGGCCACGCCTATCTTCCGTGGATCCACATGCTCCAGATGGGTGAGCGACTGGGGAGCGTGCAGGTAGATGCTTCCGTTCAATGCTTCCATCAATGTCGCGTCACCGGGCGGGAGAAAGGTGAGCTGGCGATTCACGGCCTTGCCGAAAAAGCTCTGCTCCATCCGGGCTGTCGGCGTCATGCGGACCAGGACCTGCATACGTCGATCAATCAATTTTTCGTAGAGAATTTCGGCCAGTTCAAGAGCCGGGTAGTCAAAACGGACCAGGACAATGTCCGCGCTTCTGAACTTTTCCGTCCGTGCCGTCTGCATGGCCCAGATGAGAACATCGGCGTAGTTTTCCATGATGCGAGGGGTAAACTCGGGCGCCATACCGTACGTCCTTTTATGTGTCGCCGATTTCCGCGAAGGGTTGTTTTCCGAATACCCTGTCAAAAAAAACCTTTTTCTCCCTGGGATAATAAACGGTTTCCGCTCTGTCGACAATCAGCATGCCGTCCAGGTGGTCCATCTCGTGCTGAACCACCCGGGCCAGGTATCCCGTGTACCGCCTGCTGATCTTGTTTCCATCGCGGTCGAAGGCCCGAACTTTGATCTCCGTCCATCGGACCACGTCGGCGTTTATGTCGGGACAGGACAGGCACCCCTCACTGTCCTGTTCCTCGTCTCCCTGGTACTGGGTGATTCTCGGATTGACAAGGACTTCATAATCACCACCGTCCTTCTGCAGGGGTGTTTTTTCTCCGAATTTTTTGCTTCTGAATACGATGACGCGCTTACTGATCCCTATCTGGGGCGCCGCGAGACCCACCGCGTCGTTTCGCCTGATAAAGGCATCAACGAGAGTTTCCACGTCCCGCCCGGCTTCCTCATCAAGGGGGATGGGCAGTTCCGCGGCGACAGCCCTCAGCAACTCCGCCTCTTCCTCATTGATCCCGTCGTTTCCCCACAGGGCCCATGTTCGTTCATCCGGTTTCATCTGGGTCGTTCCACCAGTATTTTTTCGAATCTATAACACTATCAGGACCGTATTTCAATGGAGTTGAATATTACCATGAATCCTGCTAGTTTTCCCTGGTGCCGGCAACAGAGACGGCCATACAAGAAAAATGAGGATCAGCTGTTGGCCCCGCTATATTCATTACCGTCAATCGACACGCTCGTGGCACGCGTTGCCCGGAGGGAGTTCGCCCGGGCCATGACCTTCACCAGCGGTGAGACCCCCGTTCTCCCATTTCTGGATGGTGACGGCCTTGACCGTCTCCTCTATGTCCACGTTCCCTTCTGCGAGAAGCTCTGCCCCTACTGTTCCTTCAACCGGGTCGCCTTCGACGAGGGGCTTTGCCGCCGGTATTTCACGGCCCTCAGGAAGGAACTGCGGCTCTACCGGGATTTGCATTACGACTTCAGGGCCCTCTACGCGGGCGGCGGCACGCCGACGATCATCATGGAGGAACTGCTTGAGACGCTTTCTCTGGCCCGGGAGCTCTTTTCCATCGCTGAAATATCTGTTGAAACCAACCCCAATCATCTGACGGCTGAAAACATCTCCCACCTGCGCCGGGCCGGCGTGAACCGTCTTTCTGTCGGCATCCAGAGTTTCGACGACACCCTTCTCAAGGCCATGGGACGGTACGACAAGTATGGTTCCGGCAGAGAAATAATGGAACGGCTGAACACTGCCTCCGGACGGTTCGACACTCTCAACGCCGACATGATCTTTAATTTCCCCCGCCAGGAGGAAGCATCGCTGCGGCGCGACATTGCAATGCTTCTGGACAGCAGGATCGACCAGATTACCTGGTACCCCCTGATGGTCTCCGACTCGACCCGCCGCGCCGTGGCCCGGACACTCGGAGAGGTGCCCTTCGGCAGGGAAATGCGGTTTTATGACATCATTGTGGAAGGACTCAGAGGTGAATACGGCTTTTCATCGGCCTGGTGTTTTTCGAGAAAAAAGTCCATGATCGATGAGTATATTGTCGACTACACCGAGTACGCGGGACTGGGAAGCGGCTCCATTGGCTACCTGCAAGGCCGGTGCTATGCCAACACCTTTGACATCGTCGCCTACATTCACCACCTGGAAAAAGGACATCTCCCCCTCATGGCGTCACGAACTTTCGGCAGGGACGACCTGGTCCGCTATGAACTCATCATGCGGCTCTTCGGGGGGCGCCTCGATCTCGGCCCGACACTCAGCCGCCACGGGAAGAGGGCCCTTGTTCCCCTGGCGGCGAGCATCATCCCCTTCGCCCTGGCCGGCGGGCTTCGCTACCGTAAAGGAGCGCTGGTGCCGACCCGTCGTGGACGTTATTACTGGGTGGTCCTCATGCGGGAGTTTTTTACGGCGGTGAACAATTTCAGAGATTACTGCAGGGAAGAGGCAACCCGGGAGGTGTGCCATGGATGACGCACAGCGACTGCTGCTGAAGGAACTGCCGAAAATCGACGAGATTCTCGCCCTTCTGGAAAAGAATGATGACGCGGCAACTCTTCCCAGATCCCTTCTGGTTGATGCCTGCCGACATGCCGTCGACGGGATGCGCCGGGAAATTTTTGACAGCGCGGGCGTGATGGACAAAAGGCCGGGCGTCGACAGGGCCGTCGCCATGGCGGAAGAGCGGATCCGTTCACTCAGGGAACCAAGCATCCGCCGGGTCATCAACGCCACGGGCATATTGCTTCACACCAACCTCGGACGGGCCCCCCTCTGCCGGGAGGCCCTCGAAGAAATCGTCTCGATAAGCCGCGGCTATTCGAACCTCGAGTTTGACCTGTCCACGGGCAGACGAGGCCTCCGCTACGATCACGTCAGCGAAATCCTGCGCGTCCTCACGGGAGCGGAAGAAGCCATCGTGGTAAACAACAACGCCGCGGCGGTTCTGCTGGTCCTCAATTCGCTGTCCTTCGGCAAGGAGGCAATCGTTTCCCGGGGTGAGCTGATTGAAATCGGCGGTGAATTCCGTATTCCGGAAGTAATGGAAAAAAGCGGCGCCCTCCTTCGGGAGGTGGGAAGCACGAACCGGACCCATCTTTATGATTACGAAAACGCCATCGATCCTGAAACAACGGGAATGATCCTCAAGGTCCACACGAGCAACTTCAGGACCGTGGGCTTCACCGGTGAAGTTGAGCCCGCCGTCCTGGTGGAATTGGGTCGCCGTCACGGCATTCCCCTGATGAACGATTTGGGAAGCGGCTGCCTGCTCGACCTCGGCCGATTCGGCCTTGGCCGGGAACCGACGGTCCAGGACGCGGTGAAAAGCGGCGCCGACGTGATCACCTTCAGCGGAGACAAGCTCCTGGGAGGTCCCCAGGCGGGAATCATCCTGGGACGACGGCCGGTTATGGAAAAAATTCGAAAAAACCCCTTGAACCGGGCCTTGAGGATAGACAAACTCACCCTGGGCGCCCTGGAGGCAACGCTCGCGCAGTACCTGTTCTCAAAGAACCCCGAAGACCATATCCCCGTTCTCCGGTTCATGACGGAACCTGTCGATTCCGTTCACCATCGGGCCGAAGAGCTTTTCCGGCGCCTGGCAGGAATCGGGGACAGTCGTTTTTCCTTCACCACGGGACCCGATGTATCCTTTGCCGGGGGAGGGTCCCTCCCCACCCAGGAATTTCCCACCAGGGTTGTGACGGTACAGGCCGGGCACCTGACAGCCCACGAGATGGAACGACGGCTCCGGCGGGGCGATCCCCCGGTCATCGGAAGGATTCAGGATGAGAAGGTCGTCCTCGACGCACGAGCCCTGGCGGACGACGAGGTTGACATCATTGAAAGGGTTTTTCGTCACATCGCCGCAGGCTGAAGAAAACCAGGGGCAGGCGAGAGGGAAGCGGACAGGCTGCGGGATCCCAGGACGACAAACGATTGAAGGATTCGGGGACTCTGATGCCTGGTGGCCCGGCCTGCCGGGCGCGACACCCGGAACCCCCCGGAGAACCCCTCGAAACACGCCTGAAATCTGAATAACTACGGGCCGCGCAAATCTTCAGCGGTACCTCGTACACAAACGGAATGCCTGCGCACGCGTGCCTGTCACCGTACAACCGGACCCTGACCGGAAGTCAACATAGCCATGAGCTTCGACAGCGACCTGACCGACCTCTACATCGCCTCTCCCGACGACCGGGGGAAACGGCTCGATGTTGTCCTGGCCTCACGGTATCCCGATCTGTCCCGGTCACAGATCAAACGAGCCATCGGGGAGGGCCGGGTCTGCGTCAATGATGGACCGGCCAAGGCGGGCCTCACCCTGCGACCGGGGGACAGGATTGTCTTCAGGGACACGACTCCCCGAGCCTGGAACGTCGAGGCCGAGGATATTCCCCTTTCCGTCGTGTTTGAAGACGAATCCATCATCGTCATCGACAAGCCGCCGGGACTCGTGGTCCATCCCGGCGCGGGCAATGACCGGGGGACCCTGGTCAACGCGTTGCTGTTTCACTGCCGCGACCTGTCCGGAGTCGGAGGCTCCCTCCGCCAAGGTATTGTACATCGCCTGGACAAGAACACCTCGGGCATCATGGTGGCCGCCAAAAACGACGATGTACACCGGTCCCTTGCCCGTCAGTTCAAGAACCGTCAGGTAACCAGACTCTACAAGGCTGTCGTGGCAGGCGCCATGCCCCGGGCTGAAGGCGTCATCGAAGCCCCTATCGGACGGCACAGAACGAACAGGAAAAAAATGACAACTTCCACCGATCGTGGGCGACAGGCCGTGACCCGGTGGAACCTTTCACGGGCATTCGGCAGGGTGGCGTCTCTTCTGGACGTACGTATCGAAACGGGCAGGACACACCAGATACGTGTTCATCTGAAGGATATCGGGCACCCGGTACTCGGCGACGCCGTCTACGGAAGCCGGTCCGGAGGGATTCACGCCCTGCGACAGGGTGGATTGCAGAAAGCCCTGAAGGCGATGAACCGGCAGGCCCTGCACGCTGCGGCGCTGGGACTGTATCATCCCCTGCGGAAGAAACACATGGAGTTTACCGCCCCCCTGCCCGAAGACATGACCCTTCTTCTGAGCGAACTGGAAAAACTCACCGGCGGAACAGACAATGTTCACTCTTGAAAAACATCGGTCATCGACGTACCTCTCGGCCTCTCTCCTCCGTCGGCAGGAAGGAATGATTCACGCCTTCGGTACCAGGGAAACCGGAACGAACGATGAGAGGCCCATGGCCGACCTTTTTGGAATCCGGACGGATTCTTTTCTGACAGGCACGCAGGTTCACGGCAATCATATCACCCTGCTGGACGCGAAAGACCCGTCATCCCGGTACATGCCTCCGGGCGCAGCCTGCGACGGTTTTGTGACAAACAGGCCCCGGTGCGCTGTCGGTATCAGGACCGCCGATTGCATCCCCCTGCTGCTCGCTGATCCCGCGCGGCGGGTTGTCGGAGCGATCCACGCCGGATGGAAAGGAACAGCCCTGGGCATAGCGGCACAGGCCATCGCCCTCTTTGTGGATCGTTTTTCCTGCGGGCCGTCGGATATCATTGCCGTCATCGGCCCGGCCATCGGTCCCTGCTGCTACGAAGTGGGCAATGACGTCTATGAAGCAATGGGTTCCCGGGTCCGGCGCAACGCCGTGTTCAGTGACGCATCGTCAGGGGGACGGCGGATGCTTGACCTGCCGGGAGCCAATCGGCATCAGCTGCTGGATGCGGGTCTTTCCGCCGGCAACATTATCACGATCCCGCTCTGCACGGCATGCCGAAGGGACCTTTTCCACTCCCGGCGGGCTGAAGGCACCGGGGCGGGACGGCAGGTGAGCGGCATTATGTTGCTCTAAACGATTTATCTGACGATTTATCTTGACACGCACCACAGTATTATATATAGTCCTTTACCTTGAAAAAGACTTGGATCCTATATCCTTTCCTGTAAAGCAATTCGTACGTTCCGAAACAAGTGAGTACCATCAGAGGGTCTTTGCAGGATTCTTGTTGCGTTTCGAATACAGTTCAGCAGTCTGTGCCTGAGAACAAAGGTGCTTGATGCAGCTCAAGCAGTTCCGGAATTCTCATCGCCAAGAAGGTTTGTCACACACACCGTATCGACAGGTATACCTCCATATCCCGGTTCATCAATGGATCTCTGAAATTAAACAATAACGGTTATCCTGTCATAACCTGTGATTATGCCGGCGGGGGCGCTTCGGCTCTCCGCGCCATCGTTATGAAAACTACGTATCCCGAGGGGAAGAGCATGAATATTGCTGAATTGAAAAAGCAGTCCATTGGGGAGCTGAACGTTCTCGCCAAGGAACTCAATGTTCCCGATGCGAGCAGCCTGCGCCGGCAGGATCTGATGTTCGCCATTCTCCAGTACCAGTCCGAAAAAAACGGCTCTATTTCCGGGGAAGGCGTCCTCGAGACGCTCCCCGACGGTTTCGGTTTTCTCCGGTCACCCGATTACAATTATCTTCCCGGACCAGACGACATATACATCTCACCTTCACAGATACGGCGGTTCGGCCTCAGGACGGGCGACACCATTTCCGGGGAAATACGCCCCCCCAAGGAAGGGGAAAAATATTTCGCTCTGCTCAAGGTCGGAATGGTTAATTACGAAACTCCCGAGGCAGCCAGGGACAAAATCCTCTTTGACAATCTCACGCCCCTCTATCCGGAGGAGAAATTCAATCTGGAATCAGATCCCGAGAACTACTCCACCAGGATCATGGATATTTTCACTCCCATAGGAAAGGGCCAGCGGGGACTTATCGTGTCACCGCCCAGGGCGGGCAAGACGGTCCTTCTGCAGGACATAGCCAACAGTATCACATCGAACCACAAAGAGGTCGTTCTCATGGTTCTGCTCATTGACGAACGCCCCGAAGAAGTAACGGACATGGAAAGAAGCGTTGACGGCGAAGTCATCTCGTCCACCTTTGACGAAACACCCGTACGCCATGTTCAGGTCGCCGAAATGGTAATCGAAAAGGCGAAACGCCTCGTCGAACACAACCGGGACGTGGTCATTCTCCTGGACAGCATCACCAGGCTTGCCCGCGCCTACAATACCGTCGTTCCCCCCAGCGGAAAAATTCTGTCGGGAGGCGTCGATTCCAATGCCCTCCACAAGCCGAAACGGTTTTTCGGCGCCGCACGAAACATCGAAGGCGGCGGAAGTCTTACCATCATCTCGACGGCCCTCATCGACACGGGAAGCCGAATGGATGAAGTCATCTTCGAAGAATTCAAAGGAACGGGCAACATGGAACTTCATCTGGACCGGAAAATCGCCGATCGAAGGGTGTTCCCCGCCTTCGACCTCGTCCGCTCCGGCACGCGGAAGGAAGAGCTTCTCATTCCCAAGGAAAACCTCAACCGGGTGTGGATCCTGCGGCGGCTCCTGCAGGAGATGAATGCCGTGGACGCCATGGAATTCATCATCGACAAGATCAGGAGAACTGAAACGAACCAGGACTTTTTCCTGTCCATGAACCAGTAGGTTTATAATCCCTCTTGCATTTTACTGAAAAGTACCCTATACGATCTTGTCCAGAATTCAATAAAGGAAACGCGCCCCATGAAAAAAGGCATTCATCCCGATTATGATAAAGCGACGGTCTCCTGCGTATGCGGCAACGTGTTTGAAACCAGGTCGACGAAGCCGGACATCAAAGTTGAAATATGCTCCAACTGTCACCCGTTTATGACGGGAAAGCAGAAGATAATCGATACCGCCGGAAGAGTCGAAAAATTCAAAAAGAAATATGCCGGCATCACCAAAGAAAAATAACCCGCATTACCCCGGACATCCCCGGCCGTCACAGAGGAATACCGCTGATCCCCCCTGCCGTCAAAACCATTCATTTCCCCCAGGACCGCCAAAGGACGGTGAGCCGTTTACATGTTCTCGAAACTGAAGGACATTGAGAAGCGACACAACGAGCTCGAACATCTTCTGAGCGACGCGGCGGTGGTGAAGAATTACGCCGAGTATCAGAAATACGCGAAAGAGCACGCCGACATCTCGCCGCTCGTAGATACCTGGCGGGACTACGAAAAAACAAAGAACCAGCTCGAGGAGAACCGATTGCTGTTGCAAGACGGCGACCGCGAGATGCGGGAACTCGCCGGCGCGGAAATCGACGCCCTGGAGGAACAACTCGATACCCTGGAAGCGCGTCTCAAGACACTCATTGTCCCCCGGGACCCGAACGATGACCGGAACGTCTTCCTGGAAATCAGGGCCGGTACAGGCGGTGAGGAAGCGTCTCTCTTCGCGGCCGATCTGTTCCGCATGTACGCCATCTATGCCGAGCGGTCCGGCTGGAAGATCGACGTGATCAGCACCGGCACATCGAGCGGGATGGGTGGCTTCAAGGAAGTAGTGATGCTTGTCGAAGGGCAGTACGCCTATGGCCGCCTGAAATACGAAAGCGGCGTCCATCGGGTTCAGAGGGTTCCCGTCACGGAAGCCCAGGGAAGAATTCACACATCGGCCGTCACCGTGGCTGTTCTGCCTGAAGCGGAAGACGTTGAAGTCACCATCGACCCGAACGACCTGAGAATTGACGTCTACCGTTCAACGGGCCACGGGGGGCAGAGCGTCAATACAACGGACTCCGCGGTGAGGATAACCCATATCCCCACGGGACTTGTCGTCACCTGCCAGGATGAAAAATCACAACACAAAAACAAGGCAAAGGCCTTGAAGGTCCTCCGGGCACGGCTGCTGGACCGCATGGAGGAAGAACAGAACGCCGCCATTTCAGAAAGCAGGAAGCTGCAAGTGGGAAGCGGAGACCGGAGCCAGCGGATCCGAACCTATAACTTCCCCCAGGGACGGATCACGGACCATCGTATAGGGTTGACTCTTTACAACCTGATCGACGTTCTGAACGGCGACCTGGAGCCTCTTGTCGATGCCCTGGCCACTCACTACCAGGCCGCGGCGCTGAAAACGGAATAAGTCCGGGCCGGGGACTGCCCCGGCGACCGGTCCTTTCTGTTGCCCCGGTACGGAATCCTCCATGAATGTAAAAAGCACGCTCCGCAATGCCGAAGCTTTATTACGAGAAAGCGGTTCGCCCTCAGCCCGACTCGACGGGGAGGTACTTCTCGGCTGGTGCCTCGATGTCGGAAGAATCAGTCTCCATGCCCATTCAGAACGTTTTCTCACCGATGATGAACGGGAACGGTTCGGCCGGGCCCTGGCGCGCAGATCGAAAGGGGAACCCGTAGCCTATATCGTCGGGGAAAAGGAATTCTGGTCCCTCTCCATGACTGTTTCCAACGACGTCCTCATTCCACGGCCGGACACGGAAACGGTGGTGGAAGAAACGCTGGAACTCCTGAACGGCATTCCTCCCCCGGAAGGGAAAATCCTCGAAATCGGTACGGGAAGCGGGGCCATAGGAATCGCCCTTGCCCGTGAAGCACCCGGCAGAATCATCGTCGCCACCGACACGTCGGAGGCGGCACTTGCCCTGGCTATCAACAATGCCCGGAAGCACGGCGTGGACGATCGAATCATGTTCCTTTGCGGTGATTTATTTGGCCCCCTGGAAGAAAAATTTGATATAGTCTGCTCCAACCCTCCCTATATAGCGGACAATGCCTGGCAGTCACTGCCCCGGGGGGTGCGGGATTTTGAACCCAGAGAAGCGCTCGTGGCCGGTCCCGAGGGTACCGGGTTTCACAAGCGGCTCATAGACGAGGCGCACCTCTTTCTCATCGACGGCGGATGGCTGATCATGGAAATCGGTGACGGGCAGCGACGGCAGGTGGATGAACTGTTTGAGGACTCGGGACTGTACGACCGGATTCATTCCAGACGCGACATGACGGGCCGGGACCGTGTCATGGCGGGCAGAAAAAAAGCAGGGCGGTATCACAATGGGCAGGATCATTATCCAGGGAGGTGAACGGCTGACGGGCGATGTCCCCATCAGCGGCGCAAAGAACGCGGCCCTCCCCATACTGGCGTCATCCCTTTTGACAGAGGAACGCTGCACCTTTTATAACGTACCCGACCTCGTCGACGTCCACACGATCGGCAAACTGCTCGCCGGCCTGGGGGCAGAGATCGAAAAAGACGAGGAATCCTTTCGAATACAGGCACGGAAGATAGAGAATTGCGAAGCCTCCTACGACCTGGTAAAAACCATGCGGGCCTCAATCCTTGTCCTCGGCCCCCTGCTGGCCAGAACGGGAAAAGCCCGAGTGTCACTTCCCGGGGGGTGCGCCATCGGGGCCCGTCCCGTAAACCTCCATCTGAAAGCCCTCCGGGCCATGGGAGCCGACATCGACCTTCATGACGGTTACGTGGTGGCGACGACGAAGGGCCTTACGGGCGCGACGATTTTTTTTGATACCTCAACCGTGACGGGAACTGAAAATATCATGATGGCAGCAACCCTCGCCCGGGGAACGACGGTACTCGAAAACGCGGCCAAGGAACCGGAGGTGGAGAATCTCGCCCGGGTTCTCAACGGCATGGGAGCCAGGGTCAGGGGAGCGGGAACGGATGTCATCACCATAGAAGGAGTCTCGTTGCTTCATGGGGTGGAGGACCGTATCATAGCCGACCGCGTCGAGGCGGGCACCTTCATGATCGCGGCGGCCATCACCGGAGGCGATGTCCTGCTCAAGGGGTGTGAACCGAAGCATCTGGAGGCCCTCATGGCCAAGTTGCGGGAAGCGGGCGTAACCATCGAGACCGGCGAAGATGAAGCGAGAGTCTCCGTGAGACGCTCCATCGAGAGCGTAGACCTCACGACACTCCCCTATCCGGGGTTTCCCACGGACCTGCAGGCCCAGATGATGGCTCTCATGTCCGTGGGCAACGGCATCAGCGTGATCCGGGAAACGGTTTTTGAAAACAGGTTCATGCATGTAAACGAACTGATGAGGATGGGCGCCGACATTGTAATCGACAACAATCAGGCTATCGTGAGCGGTGTGGAGCGGCTCAGGGGGGCCCCCGTCATGGCGACCGACCTGCGGGCTTCCGCGTCGCTGGTGCTGGCGGGTCTCGTGGCGGAGGGAAAAACAGAACTGTCCCGAGTCTATCATATCGATCGAGGGTATGAGCGCATCGAAAAAAAATTGTCCCGCCTCGGAGCGAACATCAGGAGGGTCAGGGAATAGGATGAAAATTATCAGGTCCCGGTCCGAAACATTTGAAGCGGAACTGCGCCGCCTGCTGAAGCGGGGGGAACCGACAGATGAAACAGTACTCCGTGATGTCGAGAAAATCGTCAGGGACGTAGCCACCCGGGGTGACGAGGCGCTTTTCGAATACACCCGGCACTTTGACGACAGCACCCTTGACGCCGGTACTGTGCGGGTACGGCCTGAAGAAATCGAAGAGGCCCTTCCCGTGATCGACCCCGCCGACCTGGCTGCCCTTACACTTTCAGCGAATCGCATAGAACGGTTTCACCGCATGCAGAAGGTTGAGTCATGGTTTACCACCGATGATACGGGAACGGAGCTGGGGCAGATAGTCCGCCCCCTGCAACGGGTTGGCGTCTATGCCCCCGGGGGACTCGCCCCCTACCCCTCGACGGTTCTCATGGCGGCGATACCCGCCCGCATAGCCGGAGTTCGGGAACTGTTTCTCGTCACGCCCGCGAGGAAGGGTGTCGTCAATCCGCTGATACTGGCGGCGGCACACATCGCCGGAATCGATCGCATCTACCGCGTCGGCGGCGCCCAGGCCATCGCGGCCCTCGCCTATGGAACTGAATCGATCCCCGCCGTCGACAAGATCGTGGGCCCCGGGAACATCTACGTCGCGACGGCGAAGCGCCTCGTTTTCGGCACCGTGGGCATCGACATGATAGCCGGCCCCAGTGAGATCCTGATCATCGCCGACGGATCGGCATCGCCCGAACTGGTCGCCGCCGACCTCCTCTCCCAGGCGGAGCATGACGAGCAGGCATCATCAATCCTCCTGACACCCGATGAAGCCCTCGCCGTCGAAGTCGTCACCGAGGTGACCCGCCAGTTGAAACTACTGTCCCGAAAGTCGATTGCCGCCGTCTCCCTGGAACGATTCGGCAGGATCATCGTCACCGGCGACATCGACGAAGCCGTGGCGATCGCGAACCGTTTCGCTCCGGAACACCTGGAACTGATGGTGGCCGAACCGCGGAAGCTGCTCGACGCCGTTGTAAACGCCTCCGCGGTTTTTCTGGGACACAACACCCCTGAAGCGGTAGGCGACTACATGGCGGGCCCCAATCACATCCTGCCCACGGCTGGAACGGCGCGATTCGCGTCACCTCTGGGTGTGTATGATTTCGTCAAGAGGACCAGCCTGGTTTCCTTAACGCCCCGATCCCTTGAGGAAATCGGGGACGCCGCCGTCCGCTTCGCGCTCCTGGAGGGGCTGGACGCGCACGCGTCGTCGGTGAAACGAAGACTCGGACGATAAGGCGGCCCGTGCCGTCCTCGGATTTATCTTGACAAATTCATCCCTTTGATGAGAGTCTCATCCTCCGTTATGAACTGTTATTGCCGCGGGGAGGTTCAGGCGGGCGTAATTCAGTGGTAGAATGTCAGCTTCCCAAGCTGGACGTCGTGGGTTCGAGCCCCATCGCCCGCTCCATTTTTTCATTGCAATGACAGTTGCTTTATGATAGGGATTTCGAAAGAAATTCACTTGACTTAAAGTGGGCCCCGCCCACTTTTTTCATTTACGGTTACAGCGACCATGGAGCGTGGATCATACGAGGTGCGGATCCGGAAGATGATCGAACCGATCATCGAGGCCGAAGACCTTGAACTCGTTCTCGTTGAGTGCAGACGCGGAAAAGCGCGATGGCTGGTACGGATCTATATCGACAGCGGCAGCGGTGTCACCGTTGATGATTGCGCACGGGTAAGTCATGAAATAGGAGATGTACTTTCCGTATACGACATACCTCCCGGTCCCTACGACCTCGAAGTTTCGTCGCCCGGCCTCGATCGTCCCCTCAGCCGGGATAAGGACTTTCTCGCCTTTCGGGGAAAAACCATAAAAATCAGAACCAGGGAGAGCATCGACGGACGAAAAAATTTCACGGGATGCCTTGTGGATTACATCACCGACGGGAATACCGGGATCGTGGTGGTCGACGTGGAAGGAAAGCACTGCCGCATACCGCGCAGTATCATCGACAGGGCGAATCTCAAGTATGAATTGTGAACAAGGTGGAGGAATAATTCAATGGGACCAGATCTGAAACGTCTTATTGATCAGCTTGGCAAAGAAAAGGGACTCGACCGCGACATCATTGTCGATGCCCTTGAAACGGCGGTTTTGACGGCCGCAAAAAAGAAAATGGGACAGGATCTGGAACTGGAAGCCGCCTACAACGAAGAAATAGGTGAAGTCGAAGTCTTTCAGTTCAAGACGGTGGTCAACGAGGTAATCCATCCGGACATGCAGGTATCGCTGGAGGAAGCCCGGGCCGCCCTTGACGAGGGCGCGGAGCTCGGAGACAGTCTGGGCATGAAAATCGAAACCAATACCTTCGGGCGCATTGGCGTGCAGGCCGCAAAACAGATTATAATACAGAAAGTCAAGGATGCCGAGCGGGATATCATCTATGAAGAATTCAAGGATCGCAAGGGAGAACTGGCAAACGGTTCCGTGCAACGCTTTGAAGGCGGAAACATCATCGTGAATCTCGGAAGGGCGGAGGGAATCATTCCGACATCTGAACAGATTTACCGGGAGACCTTCAAGCGGGGTGAGCGCATCAGGGCCTATATCGTGGATGTCAAACATATATCGAAGGGTCCCCAGATCATCCTGTCGCGAACACACCCCGCTTTTATCAAGTGCCTCTTTGAACTTGAAGTCCCGGAAATATCGGAGGGTTTTATCGAAATTGTCAACGTGGCACGGGAACCGGGCCACCGAACAAAAATTGCCGTCAGAACAAAGGACCGCGATATCGATCCCGTGGGTGCCTGCGTGGGCATGCGCGGATCGCGGGTCCAGGGGGTTGTCCAGGAACTGCGGGGAGAAAAGATCGATATCGTCCCCTACGCCGACAATCCTGTTTCCTATGTCTGCAGCGCCCTTTCACCGGCAAAGGTTGACCGTGTTTTCATCGACGAGGAGGGACGGTCAATCGAAGTCATCGTCCCCGACGATCAGCTTTCTCTGGCCATCGGCAAGAACGGGCAGAACGTGCGACTGGCGGCACGCCTGACGGGCTGGAAGATAGACGTTAAGAGCGGCTCGTCCGTGGACGCCCAGAGAGAAGAGGCGATCAAGGCGCTCCAGAGAATCCCCGGTGTGGACGCCACAACCGCGGAGATGCTCTTCAACCAGGGATTCAAGACAATTCCCATGATAACCTCGGCCGATCCCGAGGTGCTCGGAACCGCCCTCAAAGTAACCAGAGACAAAGCGGCCTCATGGATCGCCCAGGCCTCACGGTTCGATGGAGCCGACGAGGAGGAGGAAGCCGAACAGGAGCATGAGCACATCGATGCCGGAGCACGCACTGTAACTGAACCAGAACCGGAACCGGATGAAGACAGGGAAGAGATCAATAAAGACGCGCCCGCTCAATAGAGGATGCTCCGCGAAAGCACCCGGCGTATAAGCAGGAGTTTCAAGCATGCCCAAAAAAAGAGTGTACGACCTTGCAAAAGAACTCGCCATCGAAACGAAAGAACTCATCGCTCGCCTGGAAAAAATCGGCATAGCCGTGAAGTCTCATTCCAGTACTCTCGAAAAGAGTGACGTCGATCGTGCCAAGCGGGAATTTGCCTTGGGCGAACCTGACAAAGTTGTAGAAAAGCGTGTAAAATCAACGGTTATTCGCCGAAGAGCAGTTCGGAAAGAAAAGCCGGCGCCACCCGTCGTGGAAGAAACGCCGGAGGACAGCAAAGCCTCTGAAGCCGCGACGCCTGAACCTGCGGCAGTTGAACTTGCGGCACCGGAACCCACGGCACCCGAGCCTTCGGCACCGGCGGAAGAAGAACGGCGAGCGCCTGAAAAACCGAAAGAAGTCAAACGCGATAAAGTCGCCGACAAGTCACCGGTTCAGCCGGAGGCGGACGTGATTCCGATCCCTCCCGAGGCGGAGAAAGAACTGGAGGAGAAAGAAAAACCGGCCACAGCCGCCGAGGACGCCGTCCCGGAAGCGAAAAAGAGGAAGCGGCCCGTTCCCGTCCCCGTGGAGGAAGTGCCCGCCCGCAAGAAGGCCTTTGTCAAACAGATCGTGGAACGAAAGGAACGGCGTGGCAGGAAGGAACGGGACCCCGAAGCGGTCGTTGCCTGGAAGGCACAGAGAAAGCCGGTTGCCGTCGTCCCCAAAAAAACGGAAATCACCACGCCCAAAGCGATTAAAAGGCGGATAAAGGTGGACGAAGCTATCCAGGTCGGCGATCTGGCAAAGAGAATGGGTGTAAAAACAAACGAGGTGATCTCGAAGCTCATGGGCATGGGCATGATGGTAACCATAAACCAGTCCATCGACGCCGACGTGGCGACGCTGGTGGCCGGTGAGTTCGGATACCAGGTGGAAACGGTGACTTTCGAATACGATGAGGTTATCCCCAAGACAGAAGCCACGCCCGAGAAGCTCCGTCCCCGGGCCCCGGTGGTAACCGTCATGGGACATGTGGATCACGGTAAAACATCCCTCCTGGACGTTATCCGGAAGACCAACGTCATTGACGACGAAACGGGGGGAATCACCCAGGCCATCGGCGCCTACCACGTTCATATCAACGACCGGGACATTGTTTTCCTTGATACGCCGGGCCATGAAGCCTTTACCACCATGCGTGCCAGAGGCGCCAAAGTAACCGACATCGTGGTTCTTGTTGTCGCGGCCGACGACGGGGTCATGGACCAGACCGTGGAGGCCATCAACCACTCTCGTGCCGCCGGTGTTCCCATTATCGTGGCCGTCAACAAAATCGACAAACCCGGAGCCGACAGGGAAAGGATCCGGACTCAATTGTCCCAGCACGGTCTGGTCCCGGAAGACTGGGGCGGCGACACCATATTCGCGGATGTTTCAGCCAAGGAGAATCGAGGGATCGACGACCTGCTCGAACTGATCCTGCTTCAGGCAGACATTCTGGAACTCAAGGCCGATCCCGACAGGCCCGCCCAGGGCATCATCATCGAAAGCAAGCTCGACAAGGGCCGGGGGCCCGTGGCGACGGTCATCATACAGGAGGGAACGCTTCACGAGGGAGACGCCTTTGTTTCAAGAACAGAATACGGAAAAGTGCGGGCCATGATTGACGACCAGGGGAAAAGAGTCTCATCGGCCGGCCCCTCGACGCCCATCGAAGTTATCGGTTTCTCGAAAGTTCCTTCCGTGGGCATCGATTTCGTCTGCGTTGAGGATGAGAAGAAAGCCAGGGAAATAGGAGAGTACATGGCCCGTAAGGAGCGGGAGAAAAAGCTTTCCATGACCTCCAAGGTCACCCTGGAACAGCTCTATGAGCGGATTAAAGAAGGGGCGAAGGAACTCAGGGTTGTACTCAAGGGCGACGTGCAGGGATCCATCGAGGCTCTTTCGGAAGCCCTGCAGAAAATCAGCACAGATGAAATCAAGCTCTCCATTATTCACGCCTCGGTGGGAACTATTAACGAGAATGACGTCATGCTCGCCTCCGCTTCAGAGGCGGTCATCATAGGCTACCGGGTCCGTCCCGACGCCCGCATTATTGACCTGGCAGAACAGGAAGGCGTGGATCTCAAGTTTTATGAAATCATATACGAAGCCATCGCTGAAGTCAGGGCCGCAATGGAAGGTCTCCTGGAACCCCTGTACGAAGAAGAGCGAGAAGGCACCGCGGAGGTACGGGAAATCTTCAGGATCCCCAAGGTGGGTGTCATAGCCGGCAGTTATGTCACAAGCGGCAAACTGGCGAGAAGCTCCCTTCTCCGGCTTATCAGGGACGGGATTGTCATACACAACGGCAAGTTCCTATCCCTGAAACGATTCAAGGACGACGTCAAAGAGGTCGCGTCGGGGTATGAGTGCGGCATCGGCGTTGACGGGTTCGATGACATACGGGTAGGGGACATCGTTGAAACCTACACGAAACGGAAAGTTGAGCGGACTCTCGAGGGAACGAAGGGTTGAGGCGAGCCCCGCGCCGTTGCTCTGAAGAACAGGTCGTTCCGTATGGCACGCCCCTCCCGGGGGCGACATTCGGAGCAGTGTTCGGCGGCCCGCGAGGAACCTCCGGGAACCCGAAGGAGTTTCAGTGTGGTAGTGGGAACAGGCATAATCAAGTTATTTATACCCGAGTGCCGGTCGCTGAAGGAAAAGCGCGCCGTGGTACGAAAAGTGACGGCCCGTGTTCGAAATACCTTTAATATATCCATGGCGGAAGTCGGCGATAACGACAACTGGAAACGATGCACCCTGGGCTTTGCCGTCGTGGGAAACGAACGGGGGCACATCGATTCCACCATGAGTACCATCATGAATTATATGGAAGACCTTCGTCTGGTTGAAATAGTGGACGCGAAAAAAGAACTGCTCACCCTGTCCGATTACGGCGAAGATGTCTATCTTCGAGAAGGTAAGTTCGATGACTCATAAGAGGGCAGACCGGGTAGCCGATCTCATAAAGGCGGAGCTGTCGCGTCTGATACTTCGCGACGTCGCCGATCCCCGAATTCAGAATCTTACCGTAACGGGCGTAAAGATGTCCGACGACCTGCGGTTTGCCCGGATATTTTTTGTCAGGATGGGAGAAGAAGGCTACACAAAGGAAACGGCGGAGGGGCTTAAAAAGGCTACGAGCTTTTTCAAGCGGGAACTGGGAAAGCACCTGAAGCTTCGGTACGTGCCGAATATCGAATTCACCTTCGACGAATCCTTCGACTACGGGGCGCGCATAGAGCGGATTCTGACCAGGATCGAGACTCCCGCGGCGGATCGGGTGGCCGATGCCATCCGCCAGTCCCGGTCGCTCCTGCTCGCGTCTCATGTGCGTCCCGACGGAGACGCCATAGGCTCTCTTCTTGCCCTTTCCCACGTCCTTCGGGGCATGGGCAAGGAGGCTCTCGTTTTCTGCCAGGACAAAGTACCCGACATATACCGGTTTCTTCCGGGAGTCGGCGCGATTGCCCACACGCTCGGTTCCGTGGACCGGTTCGACGCGGTTGTTCTGCTCGACTGTAACGAACCGGAGAGGATCGGGACTGAAGCCGAAAAAATCAAGTCCGTGGACAGGCTGATCATCATCGATCACCATCGTCCGAACGATACTGAGGGGCCCCTTTCCCTGATCGACACCACGGTCAGTTCGACGGGAGAACTGCTGGTGCGCATCATCGACAGGCTGGGTGTTCCCCTGACGACAGAGGTTGCCGTGAACATTTACACGGCGGTGATCACCGACACGGGCTCTTTCAGGTATTCAAACACCGGCCGGGACACCTTCGTCCTTGCCGCCCGGCTCGTGGATGCCGGCGCTGATCCCCGGGAGGTATCGGAAAACATTTATGAGACACGGGCGCTTACAGCCGTGAGACTCATGACCCGGGCCTTGGGAACCCTGCGCCTGAGCCATGGGGGAATGGTCGGCTCCGTGGTCCTGGACCAGGCCACCATGAGAGAAGAGCGGGCCCTGCCCGAGCATGCCGAAGGCATCGTCGATCAGGTCCGGGCCATCGAAGGGATCCGCATAGCCCTGACATACTTCGAAATGGTCGACGGATCCTGGAAGGTCAGTTTCAGGTCAAAGGGATCGGCGGACGTGGAACGGGCGGCCCGGGTCTTCGGGGGAGGAGGCCACCGAAACGCATCAGCCTGCAGGATTGCGGGAAGTCTGGAAGATGTGAGAAACAGGGTTGATGCCGTTGTGGCCGACCATCTGGATGATGAGGAGGCCGGAGAGAATGACCGGACATGAGCGGACCGAGGAACGAAAGGCGGATATGAGCGGCATCGTCGTTGTGGACAAGCCGGCGGGCAAGACCTCCTTCGATGTCGTACGGGACCTGCGAAAGATACTGGGAATTCGAAAAATCGGACACACGGGAACGCTCGATCCCCTGGCAACGGGAGTACTTCCCCTCTGCATCAATGAGGGAACGAAAATGGCGCCTTTTCTCGCGGAGGACGACAAGGAATACCGGGCCACAATGATGCTGGGCATCACCACCGACACACAAGACATAACAGGCACCGTCCTGTCCGGGCGGGACCCGGGAAACGTAACGCGGCAGGCGTTGGAATCGGCGGCCGGAGCCTTCGTGGGAAGAATGGAGCAGAAAGTTCCCCGTTATTCAGCAGCGAAATACCGGGGCAGGCCACACCATCGCTGGGCAAGAAACGGGGTTGTCCTCGATACTCCGGTGAAGGAAATCACCATTCACGGCATCGAGATTGAGTCATTTTCACTGCCTTATGTCACGTTTATGGTGGCCTGTTCGAAGGGGACATACATCCGGACCCTGTGCAACGACATGGGGGCCCGTCTCGGCTGCGGAGCAGCCCTGGCGAGTCTCAGGAGAACCCGAAGCGGCCGGTTCTGTGAAAAGAACGCTCTTCGTCTGGATGACCTGGTCAACGGTGGGGGCGCCCGTATGGTGCGGGACAACCTGGTCCCCCTTGAGCGGGTGCTCGACACCTGCCGAGCCATAACCGTCGACGACGAACTGGCCCGCAGAATTCGGGAAGGGTATCAACCGGAGGGTGGCATTCTGAAGAAGGCGGCCATCCCGGCGGTGGACCGGGGAGACCTGGTCCGGCTGGTACGCGATGACGGACGGATGGTTGCCGTAGCGCGGATGATGCTGTCTCCGGAAGCGCTGAAGACGGCAGGGGCACGGGAACAGATACTCAAGCTTGTTCGTGTTTTTAACTGACACAGTACGAGGATGACTCATATACACAGAGAGGAGTGATAACGGTGTTAGACGAAAGCAAGAAAAAGGACATTATCAGCACATACAAAAAGCATGACAATGACACGGGTTCCCCCGAGGTACAGATCGCCCTGCTCAGCGCGCGTATCGAATACTTGACGGAACACTTCAAGGTACACAAAAAAGATCATCATTCCCGCCGGGGCCTGCTGAAGCTGGTCGGAAAACGGCGGCGCCTGCTGGACTACTTAAAAAATACCCAGATAGACCGTTACCGGGACATTATCCAGCGACTCGGCCTGAGACGGTAATCTTCATCATTTCAAGGAGGAAATGAAAACAATGAACAACGTGTTTACTGCAGAATTTGCGGGCAGGGAAATATCTATCAGAACCAATTATGTGGCGGGTCAGGCCAACGGGTCCGCCTACGTCCGTTACGGTGATACCGTTGTTCTGGTCACTGCCGTTTCCCAGAAGACGAAACGGGAGGGCATTGATTTTCTTCCCCTGACCGTTGACTACCAGGAAATGACGTCCGCGGCGGGCAAGATTCCCGGAGGATTCTTCAAGCGCGAAGGGCGTCCAAACGAAAAGGAAACCCTCACTTCCCGGTTTATCGACCGGTCAATACGCCCGCTTTTCCCCAGAGGTTGGAGCTACGAAACCCAGATAATTGCCACGGTCCTTTCCTATGACAGCGACAACGGCTCCGATATTGCCGCCATGCTCGGGGCATCGGCGGCCCTCACCATGTCGGACATACCCTTTGACGGTCCTATCGCCGGCGCCCGGATCGCCCGCCGGGATGGACAGCTCATCTGCAATCCCAGGGCGGAAGACCTGGAAGCCGGCGACATCGATCTCTTCCTGGTGGGCAGAAAAATCCCTCGTTCTCCCGGCAGCGATGAATATGACATCAACCTTGTCATGGTTGAAGGAGGATCCCTGGAAGCGGATGAGGACTCACTTCTGGAAGCCATCAGCTTCGGCCTTGATTCACTGAAGCCGGCCATTGAACTTCAGGACCGCCTGCGCGACGCCGTGGGCAAGGAAAAGCAGGCCTTTGAAGTTCCCCTTATCCCCGACGAACTTGTAGTTTCAGTCAAGGAACGGGCCCTTGAAGGTCTCTCGGCGGCATACCGCATCAAGACAAAGGCACAACGCTCCGCCGCGATCAGAGACGTCCGCCTGGCGGTAAAAGAAGAACTCGCGACCGATGACGTCCTGATGGCGTCCCAGGTGGGAACTGTTCTTGAAGGGCTTGAAAAGGCCGTCATCAGGAGCATGATTCTCGATGAGAACGTGAGGATCGACGGACGTTCCCCCAAGGAAATACGTCCTATAACCTGTGAAGTTGGAATTCTGCCCCGGACCCACGGATCGGCCATATTCACCCGCGGGGAAACCCAGGCGATGACCATGATGACCCTGGGAACCTCGGCCGACGAGCAGCGCCTGGACGGTATCGGTGGAGAAGAACTGCGCACCTTCATGCTGCATTATAATTTTCCGCCCTACTGCGTCGGTGAAGCGCGGTTTCTGAGGGGTCCCGGCCGCCGTGAAATCGGACACGGCGTTCTCGCCCGACGCGCTCTGATTCCTGTCATGCCGTCAGCGGAGGAATTCCCCTACACCATCAGGATCGTTTCCGAGATCATGTCCTCCAACGGCTCGTCATCCATGGCCACTGTCTGCGGCGGAACCCTGTCGCTTCTTGACGGCGGCGTTCCCATAAAGACTCTTGTTGCGGGAATCGCCATGGGTCTTCTCAAGGAAGGTGACCGGGTAGCCATGCTGTCCGATATCCTCGGCGATGAAGATCACGCCGGCGACATGGATTTCAAGGTCTGCGGAACCCGGAAGGGAATCACGGCTATGCAGATGGACATCAAGATCGACGGCATCACCGCGGACATTCTGCGGCAGGCTTTGTCACAGGCAAAAGCGGGGCGGCTTCACATCCTTTCAGAAATGGAGAAGACCCTTTCGGAGCCGCGACCCGAAATGTCTCGTTACGCTCCGCGGATCACCGTCATCAAGATCAATCCCGACCGCATCCGTGACGTCATCGGAACGGGCGGGAAAAATATCCGCCACATCATCAGCGAGACAGGCTGCTCCATCGACGTCGAAGACGACGGCAGCGTGAGCATCGCTTCGAGCGAGCCGGAAGCGTCGGAACGGGCAATCGCCATGATCAGGGCCCTCACGGAAGAGGCGGAGATCGGAAAAATCTATATGGGAACGGTCAAGAGAATCGTTGATTTCGGCGCCTTCGTGGAAATCATTCCCGGTCTTGACGGCCTCGTACACATCTCACAGCTTGAAAACAGGCGGGTGACCAAGGTTACCGACGTACTGAAGGAAGGTGACATCGTTCCCGTCAAGGTGATCGATATCGACAAAAACGGCAAGGTCCGGCTGAGTCGGAAAGACGCCCTCGAGGAACTGCCCTGACCCCATTAATCGTGGTGAGACAGTCGATGCGCATACCTCTGCGGAGGGTCGGCAACACGGCCGACCTTCCCCTTCCCCGATACATGTCCGACGGAGCGGCGGGCATGGATCTCTACGCCGCCGTTCTCCGGGAAGAACAGCTCCTTCCCGGAGAACGGAAGATGATTCCCACGGGAATCTCCGTGGCCCTCCCCCGGGGCTGCGAGGCGCAGATCCGTCCCCGAAGCGGCCTGGCTGTGAATCACGGCGTCACGCTGCTGAACAGCCCGGGGACCATCGATGCCGATTACCGCGGGGAGATATGC
This sequence comes from Syntrophales bacterium, assembly GCA_023228425.1. Classification (NCBI taxonomy): domain Bacteria; kingdom Pseudomonadati; phylum Thermodesulfobacteriota; class Syntrophia; order Syntrophales; species Syntrophales bacterium. The sequence goes on along the minus strand of JALOBE010000004.1, from coordinate 48,713 downwards.
CTCATCATGATCAACCTTGGAAATGAACCGTTCCTCGTCCGCAGGGGTGACCGCGTGGCCCAGATGGTTGTCCAGCAGGTGGTCCGTGCCGTCTGGACCGAAGAGACCGAACTGGACACCACGGCCCGCGGCGACGGCGGCTTCGGCCACACGGGACTGTGAGGTCCTGCAGTCACCGCTTTCACCCACCGTGCCTCCCTTATTCTCTCCTTGAGTTTTCCCGGTCTTTGGTATATCCCACATAGGAAAGATCGAGGGGCTATCAATGAAAAAACACGTCGTTACCAAAACCTACCAGGAGATTAACCGCAAAATACGGGAAGGCTCCGTCGTCGTCGTAACGGCCGAAGAAATTATAGACATCGTTGAGCGTAAGGGAGCCGTCGAAGCGGCGCGGACCGTTGACGTGGTAACCACGGGAACCTTCGGTATCATGTGCTCTTCCGGAGTCTTCCTGAATTTCGGTCACCCCTCGCCGAAAATCAAATCATCGAAAGTCCGGCTCAACAACGTTCCCGCCTATGCCGGCATCGCCGCCGTTGACTGTTACCTGGGAGCTACGGCGGTTGTGGAGGGTGATCCTCTCAACAGCGTCCACCCGGGAGAATTCAATTACGGCGGCGGGCACGTCATCGAGGACCTGGTGGCCGGCAATGTCGTCAAGGTCCATATCGAAGGCTACGGCACCGACTGCTACCCGGCCCGAAAATTTGAAAAAAGTATCACCCTCAGGGATCTGAGGGACGCCATCCTTTTCAATCCAAGAAACGCCTATCAGAACTATAACTGCGCCGTCAACATGTCGGACCGGACCATCTACACCTACATGGGCGTATTGCGTCCCCACATGGCCAACGCGAACTACTCCACGTCGGGGCAGCTGAGTCCCCTTCTGAACGATCCCTTTTTCAGAACCATCGGCGTGGGTACCGCCCTGTTCCTGGGAGGGGCCCGGGGATACGTCGCCTGGAACGGAACGCAACACAATACGAGTGTCATGAGAGGTGAAAACGGCGTCCCCCGCGAGGGGGCCGGAACACTCGCCGTCGTGGGAAACCTGAAAGAGATGAGTGACCGCTGGCTCGTGGGGGCCAGCGTCCTGGGCTACGGGGTTTCGCTGTATGTGGGAATCGGCGTTCCCATCCCGATTCTCAACGAGGACATGGCACAATTCACCGCCGTGAAGGATGAGGATATCTTCGCCCAGGTCTATGATTACGGTGTCGACTATCCCGGCGGTTCCGCCCGAAGTATCGCTGAAGTGAGTTATAAGGAATTGCGAAGCGGAACCATCCGTATCAACGGAAAAACAATTGACACGGCACCCATGTCCAGCTACTATAAAGCACTTGAAATTTGTCATATTTTAAAAGAAGAGATCGAGAGGGGAAACTTTTTCCTCGGTGAACCGCAACGGCTGCTCCCCTCGGGAGACATCTCTTAGCATTCAGGGCACATCCCGACGAAAAGACCTTTGAAATCCTATCGATTGGGTCATTTCGACCGTGGGGGGGAATCCTGTCCGATGACGACTGTAAGGAACAAGTTCTCGTCGCGATGCTCCTCGAAATGATGCAAGTCAAAGGTCTTGTGAACCGGAAGCGGAGTGGAAAGCCATGAAAATCGGCAGGTATTTTGTGGCGGGATTCTTCGCCATGGTTCTCCTCATCCTGTTCAGCGACAGAGGACTTGTCGAATATTTTGAAATCAAGGAAAAGCTTTCTCTTCTCGAAACCGAAACCGGCCGAATTTCAGCGGAAAACGAACAACTGCGCGAACGCATAGTCCTTTTGCGAAGCGATCGGGACTACCTGGAACTGATTGCCCGGAGAGACCTGGGCATGGTCAGGGAAGGCGAGATCATATACCGGTTCAGGGAACCGTGAATCACCGGACCTTCTGAAGGAAGGCACATGAAGCTGAAGCTTGATTTTCTGTCACGAAAGAAAAAACAGGGTATCGTCGGCATCGATATCGGTTCGAGTTCCATAAAACTGGTTGAAATCATCCATACCGACGGCGGGTACCGTCTCGCCCGCGTCGCGCGGAAATCCCTTGAACGGGGAACCATCAGCAAGGGCCTCATGAACAACAGCTCCGCCGTGACGCAGTGCATCAAAGACCTGATCAAGGAATCGGGCTGCAAGACAAAAACGGCGGCCATGGCCCTGTCCGGATATTCCGTCATCATCACCAAGGCAACCTTCAGGGAGATGGCAGAAGACGAACTGCGCCGGATAATCCGGGACGAGGCCCGAAACTACTTGCCCATCGACAGCATTGAAGATTATTATTTCGACATCCATGTTCTCGGCGCAAACGCGAACAACGCCGAACAGAACGACGTGATCATCGCGGCGGCCAAACACGACGTCATAGCGGAATATCGGAGTGCCGTCGAAAGCGCGGGCCTTCGGCTGGTCCTGATGGATGTGGATGCCTTTGCCCTGGAAACGGCATACGAAGAAAATTATGATTTTTCCGAAGAGGATGTGTTCGCCCTGGTTCATATCGGCGCCGCCATGACCAACATCAACATCGTCAGGGGCGGAAAGTCGGTCTTTACCAGAAACATCCTCATGGGTGGGGACCTTGTCACCGAAGCCGTTCAGGAACGGCGCGGCGGCACCTTTGAAGAGGCGGAGGCATGGAAGATCCGGCGTGCCGGAGAAAGCGACGGCTTCCTTCCCGACGAAAGCCTGCGGGGAGAAAGTCTGGTCATGCTGGCAAATCCTGTCCTGGCTGAAATAGAACGATCCATTGACTTCTTCAACTCATCTCAGGGCCTGGTCTTCATCAGCACGGTCTTCCTGTCGGGAGGCGCGTCATCCCTTCCGGGCATCACGGACGATCTGACCCAGAGACTGCGCTGCGACGTTGAACCCCTGGACCCGTTCAAGGCCGTGGCATACGACGTGAAAACCTTCAACCGTGAATACATGCGGGAAATGGCCTCGATCGTCCCCATAGCCACGGGCCTTGCCCTCAGAAGCGTGGAAGATCTATGATCAGGATCAATCTCATTCCCTATCGTGAAGAGATGGCAAAACTGAGGGCCCGCAAGCTGCTCATAACCTTCGCCGCTTCCTTCGTTATCCTGGTACTCGTTGTGGGAAGCTTCCACACCTGGATGACCCTGTCGATATCGGCCCTTGAAAGGCAGGTCACCGACTCGCGCACGGAACTGGACCGGCTGAAAAAACTCACCGGCGATATCGACAAGTACCGGGAAGACAAGGCCCTGGCGGAAAAGAAACTCCAGGTCATCACCAGCCTCGAAAAAAATCGTGACGAGGGATACCTTCTGTTGAGAGAGTTTTCCCTCACCGTCCCGGAAGGAGATCTGTGGCTTACCCTTCTATCCAAAAGAGGCACGGACCTTCGAACCGAGGGGATGGCAAAAGACAACAGGACCATCGCCCTCTTCATGGAACGGCTGACGGCATCGCCGGAAATCTTGTCGGTAGATCTAGTGGCCGTGCGGCAGGTTCCCTACGCCGGAACGGAGCTCAAAAGTTTCACCCTGACCGGATCGACGATCCGGAGGTAACCCATGGCCATAACCGCCGACGACATCAAAGCGCTCCCCATGAAATACAAGATCCTGATCGGTGTGGTTCTTGTACTCCTCCTGGGGTATTTTTATTATTTTTTCTTTCTCCAGGCGGCGCTGGATAAAAAGGCTTCTCTCACTGAAACACTTGAAACCCTGGACCGCCAGATCATCCAGAGACAGGCCGTCGCCCGTCAGATTGAACGTCACCGGAAGGAAATCGAAGAAATCAATGAAAACCTGCGCCTAGCCCTGGCAAAGCTTCCGGAACAGAAAGATATACCGAGTCTGCTGAGCGCCCTTTCAGGGGCGGCGCAAACGGAAAAACTGGATATCCTGCTCTTCGAACCGCTCAATCCGATATCGCAGGAGTTTTACGCGGAGTTGCCTGTGAAAATGACAGTCCGCGGGAATTACCGGGATATCGCGGCCTTTTTTGATACTGTCTCGCGGCTTCCCCGTATCGTTAACGTGGCCGATGCCGTCATTCGGGGACCCACCCCTAAAGATGCCGGAGGGCCTTTACTGCTCGATGCCGAGTGCCTGATGAAAACGTACATGTTTCTGGAAATGACCCATGACGACCCCCAAAAGGAATCATAAAAGAATATCCTCCATGGATGTTACGATGAACATCTGCATGCCGATTATCGTGACCATCCTGGTTCTGCTGTGGCCGGCCCTTTGCGTCGCGGAAACAGGAGCGATGGAGCAGGGATACGAACATACTTCCGTTGGTATCATTACTGTCGACCCCTTTCTCCCCTTTATGGCCCCTGTCCCGGCACCGGCTGAACGAACGATACCGCAAAGAACCGAAGAGTCGGAACCCCTCGGGGGACCGTTTTTTCGCTCCCCTCTGGAGCTTCTCACAATTCAAGAGATACGATTAGTGGGAATTGTGATCGGCGGAGGCAGAAGACTGGCAATCGTGGAGGACCCAAAAGGAACGGCATACGATCTCTACAAAGGAACAGCCGTCGGTATGGATGAAGGAAAGGTCGTGGAAATCCTTCCTGATCAGGTTATAATCGAAGAAAAGAAAATCGATTCCTTCGGTGAGATCAAAATACAGCAGACAATACTCAGGGTTGAAGGAAACGACCGTAGAGGAACGCTATGAAACGAAGAAGCAGAATTTTTTGCGGCTTGGCGGCGCTGATCGGGATCCTGTTCCTCCTGGGCTGCGCGGGGAAACAAAGTCCGATCGGCACTCCATCACTGGACAGATTTTCCGGTGATACGGTTATGGGACAGGGAATCGATGACGACAGCTCTTCTTATGCCCTTCTTGAAGACATCCTTTTTCAACGACGGGAGGGGAAGGAAGACATCGCCATGGTATTTACGAGGATACCTGAGGAGATGAACCTGTCACAGTTATCGGAAAACACTATCGTCCTCACATTAAAAGACACGGTCAGGAACGAGGGAACCCCGGAGCGATACCTTCCCGGGGAATTGACACAGATACGGGAGGTATCTCTTCAATCTCATATTGACCTGGACCGTCCCTCCCTGGACATTATCATGGAGCTTGCTGATACAGTTCCCTGCCGAATGCACCGCTCGGGATCAACAGTGGTAATTTCTTTTGACACGGCCGCCCGCATGACCTCATCATCCCCCGTATCATCGTCAACAATCGCATCAGGAAACCTTCCCCTGCCGAGCACCGATACAATCAAGACCCACCTTGAAAGTGAAGCCCTCCGGCTGCACGAAGAGGATCCCCCTGAATTCAAGGGAGAACGCCTTTCCATAGTGGTCCAGGACACGGATATACAAAACGTTTTCCGGCTTATATCTGAAGTGAGCGGCTATAATATCGTCGCCTCCGATCTTAAAGAGAAGGTGACGCTTCATATGCGGAACGTTCCCTGGGACCAGGCCCTGGAAACAGTACTGGAGGTGAACGAACTGGGCATGACTACCCGGGGCAGAGTCATAACCGTCATGCCTTTGAAGAAAATGGAGGAAGCCGAAGGACAGCGTCTGGCAAAGAAAGTTGCCGAGGGACGAGTCAGGCAGGTTTCCATCGAAGCCCGGATTGTCGAGGTAAACACCAACTTTTCCCGCGAACTGGGCATCCGGTGGGGCGCGGGAACCACGACTACCTGGGGGGGATCTGAGAACACCAAGGACCTTGGCATACTTTTCGGCAGTTCAGCTCCGTCACTTAATACATCCATGACCACACTACCGAATAATATAGGACTGACAAACAGTAATATCGCCGTCAATTTCCCTTCCATGGCCGCCGCGACGACACCCGCGCTGGGTATCATCGCCGGTTCATCACGCTGGATTCTCGATGCAAAGCTGCAGGCCCTTGAGGAAGTGGGTGACGGCAAAATCATATCATCGCCCAAAGTAACCACGGTTGACAAGGTTAAGGCCACCATCAGCCAGGGGGAGGAATTCGACGTACAGATAACGGGTGCGGACGGCGAATTAACGACGAAAACGATACGTGCCATACTGTCGCTCGATGTCACCCCGCAGATCACCGCCGAGGGCAGGCTCTCCCTGGATATAAATGCACAGAATAAATATGCCGACTGGGCCAGGGCAGGAGACGGAGGCATAGTAGGCCCTCCCATAATGACAAGCGAGGTCCAATCCAAGGTCATAATCAATGACGGCGACACCATCGTAATTGGAGGAATTTACAAAAGTGAAGACACGAAGGGCGGGTCGGGTATTCCGGGGCTGTCGAAAATTCCCATCCTTGGCTGGCTTTTCAAGGAACGTTCATTCCGCAAGTCACAGATGGAACTGCTTATTTTTATTACACCGGTGATTCTCGATGGATAGATCATACGATCCGGGCAGAACCGAACGGGTTGTATCATGATGGACACTGGAAAAAGACCGTAAGAATATGATCTTCCTTCGCGGTTTATTCAAGTGTCATTTCAAGCTCAAATATTTTAGTGACCTTCGTGCCTTCCGAATTCTCAACGGCGGCTCCGAAAAAGATCGTCCCCTCCTTTTGGTCCTCCGAAGGCGTAAAGATAATTTCACCACTCCTTTCGTCAATTATCATTCCCTCTACGAACGGCTGCTCCAAGCTGAAGGTTATGTCCATACCGTCAGGATCCTCGCCGACCATTCGCAGGGGGATCGACTCTCCCGACCTTATGGGCAGACGGGCTGGCTCCAGACTCAGCGTTGGAGGTTCGCTGTGAATTGCCGCCACGGGGCTTTCAACGGAGAAGCCTTGCCGATCCTTATCGTAGGGAAAAACGGAAACCGAAACAAGATCCCTCACCTGAAAGGGGAACAGTTCGAGGCTGTTATCGTCGGATTTCTTGACGGTCCGGTAATTGACTTTCCATTCATACAAATAGTGCAATCCACTGGGGCCGTCATCCGCGGGAACAACCACGGCCTTCAGGACATCCCGCTTTGTAGGCGTGGGAGGCGTCAGAAGGACCCGTCGAATCATGATCCTGTCATCAGCCTTCGAAGCATTCGTCACTCGCATGTCGCCCCTGGCGGCGGCACCTGTTTCGGTCACCTTGCCGCCTGAAGTCTCTCTAAAATCCGGAGGATGCTTGTCGGAAGTCCTGAATGAGGACCAAGAGAAAAGCATTAGCGCAACAAGAAGCATTGCCAGGCCCCCAAATGCTGCATGAGTTCGAGAAATCAAGGATTTCAGCCCGGCCTTCTTCCGGGAATCAGTATCGGGCGTCCTTGAATTCATCCCCGGGGGATGCTCTTTCCCCGATGATGGTCCGGCCTTAAGGCTGGGGCGGCGCTTCATCATGCGGCTTATCGATTCTTCAGTCTGTCCGGTCGTCCGTCACCGTATCCGACGGTCCCACCAGTAAAGCATATTCGTACGACTTGAGACCCCGGGCGGGGTTATATCCACCCGTTGTGTGCTGGCCGACATGCCATCGCCGCCGCTTGTAGTAACATAAAGATCAGGGCTGCCGCTGCCGTCGGGACTCAGGGACAAGACAGGGGCTGAAGGGATACCCACGCCTACCGCCATACTCCGCGTCGGTGTGCCGTCCTTCTTCAAAGCCCCGCCGCCGGTCGTCCCTTGAACGGCATAGAGCTCCGCCGATCCACCCTGCTCGCAGGGATTATCTCCATAAGCAGGGGTAAAAGTGGTGAAATAAACGATACCGCCGAAAACGGTGGGGTCGGCAAGCAGTTTTTCCCCTTGTCCCGCGAACTGGATCCGGTATCCCGGTCTACCCGGGCCTGGATTATAGGTTCCGGAGGCCTGCGTAATGTTGTCCAGATCGCTTATAGCGAAGGTGCCGGTCCGGTCGTTGTCCTTGACACCGTAAAAATGCTCCTGAGCGTTTGCGGCAGTGGGATCAGTCTTATCCCCTGTGCCCCAGTACACCCAAAGGTTGCCTGTGCTGTCCCGAGCCACTGCGGCAGAGGTATAAATCGGCCGTATCTGACCCGACGAAGCATTGAAAAATATACTTCCGGCCCAGTCATTGGCGGAGCAATCCGGCATATCGACACCTCTGCAGAATTTGAAACGCCACATATTCGCCCCAAGGTCTCCAACGTAGACCGTGTCGATAAATCCGTCATTGTCTGTGTCCACTATGGCCGGCGGGGCGGCAAGGCTGAAATCCATGCCGATGTTATCCGAACGGGTGTAGCTCCAGAGAATAGAACCATCATTCAGATCGACTACGAAAAAACCCTTCCCGCGCGGGTCACACCCGGAGGCCTTGCAGTTGCCCGCGTTGTAACCGGCTCCCACAAAACCCACCCATTTCTCGACTTCCTGGCCGCCTTCCCTGTAGCGGACCCGGCCGGGCATCATTTTACTCCAGGGATCCCCAACATAAGGGGCTCGAGCGGCGTCGGGATCGAAGCGCCACATAAAGACCGGATCAAGTGAATCGTTGAGGTCGAAGGCCCAGAAACCGCAGTAGAAGGGCGTATCCGTCGAATAGATCGGACTGAGACCGGCATCACATGAAGCGGAAGAGCTCCAGGAGACATCCACCGCTCCTCGTCCCTGGCCAAAGATAAGTACTGTTTTCCAATCGGCAGTTTTCGCCCTTCCGTCGCCCGTACCAAGCCAGACATCGGCTACGGTGACGGGACCGTCGACAAAATACTGATGGGACAGTGATGTCGGGTGGCTGCCATGGGTCATGAGTCTGAGCTTCGTCAGAAAATTAGGGGGGACAAAACTCCACGCTTCCGTCCCGTCTCCGGTTTTAAAAGCGTGGAACTGGCCGTCGTTGGCTCCCGCGACTATGAGCCGGTTTCCCGCTACGGAACTTCGATGGTGGGAGGTTCGGTGGGCCCCCCACTGGTTATTGAGGTCACGCTTGTCTTCGTAAAAAGGAGAAGGAGTACCTACCGTAATGGGTGTGGATCGAAACACGTCGCCCAGTTTCCACACCTGCCCCAGAGCGTTCTGCTCGGGGTTGTAGGTCTGCTCGCCCCGGACGTAGCCCACCACGCTGTCCCGCAAAGCATCCGTAGTAACGCCCACATCGGCGGCGGTGATGTTGGCCGCAGTAAAGCCCGTCAGAGTACCCCCTTTGACGGTGAAAATAGTCCTGTCGGCAGCCGGCGTGGACTGGAGAATCTCGCCGGAGTCCCAGAGTACGCTCCCTACCGTTCCATCGGCGTTGATCTCATATTTCCTGAGGTGCCCCTTCCAGAATGAATCGTTGTCCACGGGCTCAAAGGAGCCTTCGTAGAGGTGGTTCTCATCGGCTATACGTACGGATTGAACTGAAGACTGGGAGAAAGAATAATTCGCCTGGCGGATAATGCTGATCGCGGTTGTGAGCGCTTCCGTGAGCTGCGCAGCATTGGAAGCCAGAAAAGCGTATCCCCGGAGGCTCTTTGTCCCCGGATCGTTTACTGTGGATGAGGGACCGCAACTCGTCCACAATGAAGGATCGTATCCGCCTGTGTCGCCCATGTTCTCCACATTGGGATTTTCCGTTCCCCCGTAATAGGCCATCCAGTTAAGAGTATTGAGGTCCACCTCGGGCATGTCGGCGCCGAATCCTATAACGAAAACCTTGTAGCCGTCGTCGTGGAGGGCCTTGGCCCGAGCCACCGATTCCCTCCGCCGCCGGTCCATGCCGGGCTGGTCTTCCTGGCCGTTTCCATTGCAGGCGAATGTATCGGCGCCGTCGGAAATAAGAATAACGAACTTTTGTCGACATTCGGCGGCTATGTCGCCTGCCTTGTGGGCGCCAAGGTATATTTTGGCAACGTTCAGCGAGTTCGCCAGAGGCGTGCCGCCCCAAGCCTTCGCCGCTCCGATTGAATAGGTGCCGGTGCTGGAAATGTTGCAGCTTGTGTTGCTGTTGCAGTAGATCTGGCTGTACCGGGAGCCAATGTAGCGCCGGTTGCCGCCTGAACCCGGAATCTGTATGCATCCGCTGGTATAGCTGGTTTCTGTTTCGGAGCCGGCATTGCAATCATAGAACTGCATGTAGCCGAAACGGACCCCCAGGCTTCCCTCGTCAGCGTTATTTATCGTTCCATCGCGGGTGTCGTCCAGCAGGCTGAACAAAGCGCGTTTCGCGATGGCAAGACGGGTGCAATCGGTGCTATAGCCCGCTCGGGACGAAAAGTAAAACGGTCCGGAACATTCCGCGTTTGACCATGTGGGCGTGTACATATCATACAGAGCGGCGCTGTACGAATAGCCTGAAAAGGGATAAGCCCTGCAGAGCCTGGCATGACCCGATCCGCTGGTCGCATAATAGGGAGCGTTCTGGCTCCCGCAACTGTAGGACGTGCTGGTGTACATGGGTATTCCCCCCGGAGTCCAGAGCATGCTCCCCGAAAGATCGAGAACGACGAGGGCATCCGGTGAAACCGAATTGGTGAAGAGCGCCTCTTCTCCCTCTGCCGGCTGCGCCGCCTGCAGGGTATGGGCCCCCAGGGCCACAAGTGCCGTAACGGTGCAGGCGATGAATATGCTGCGTATGTGTCTCATGACAGTTTCCTACCTTGAAATGGTTGAAATATCGACGGGGCCAAATCCCAGGCCGATTTCGATCTCCGCCTTCGCGTCATGACCGGTACTCCTTCCGATGACGGTCACCTTTAAGCGTTGCTGCCCCCACGATTGTCCGCCGCCTATCGAGTATCCTGTCATGGGAAGAAAGGGATGTCCCGTAGGCGGCGTTACCGGATCGCCGTGATGGTACATCGATGTGGAGTCCGTGTCGGGATCGGCCTGCAGGTACCACAGCCCGTCACTGTGTTGAATGGCGTTGAATGTCCCCGATGTTATGGCGTTGCCGGCTGACGGGTCGTAGCCCCGAATGAGCCGGTGAATTCCCGATTCAGCGGCGGCCAGCGCTTTTTTGTCGGACACCGCCCTGGCACTGACCTGGAGATCGCCCGTGGAAAGCCGTATGACAAGCAAGCCCAGTGCCAGCAGAATGGCACAGGCGATGATTGCCGTCACCAGGGCGATGCCTCGTTCAGAACCCGCCTCTTGTATCTCCTCAAGGTATGATTGCATGGTTTCTTGGTATGACGCTGGTTGCATAAATCATGCGTTTTCTCTTTCTCGTGATGAGGTCGATATCTTCCGTTTCTACCGCCAGAACAATCTCGATGCGCCGGATGTCCGGAATTGTCCCCGGGAGACTGCCCGCGGAGATTTCCATCCCCGTGCCGTCATAGTAACGGAATAGGGGGATGTTCAGTGTCCCGTTTATAACCCTGACGGCGCGGTGATTTCCCGGCGAAGCGCCGAGAAAAGGCTGACCGGAACCGCAATTGGTTGCCCGGGTAATGAATTGCTTCGCTTCGTCATAGTTGTAACGGATCATCTCGTTCGGGTTTCCCAACGCCCCGTTCCCGGCACTTCCGTCGGCACTCCCGCGTATGTCCATCTGAACGGTAATGGACGTGGCAGTCGCTTCCTGTATGCCGCGATAATCCTGGTTTGATGACGGGTCTCCGCAGACGCCTGCTCCCACGGGAGGATTGACCCAGAGATCGGGCGTATAGTTCGGGTTGAAGGAAGCCATGGCTATTTCCATGGCCATCAGGTCCAAGGCAGGCTTAACCGCCTGCTGGGCGTCTACACGACGCTCAATTCCTGTTGAACTTTTCTGTACGGAATTCACCGCTCCATAGAGGGCGGTAAGAAGAATCATCATCACCGCGATCGTTACCAGCAACTCAACAAGTGTAAAGCCGCGATCATGTTTCATTGGTCCGAACACCCCGAAGGAAATCGAAAACTTTCCTGCCTTGTAACCATTATGCTCTCCGATATCCCATCGTGACCAGGCCAGGCGACGGTAACCGTGACGCGCCAGATTTTCGTTCCAAGGCTTGAAATTGTGGTGGTTACGTTAAAAGTCATATCACCCGTATCACCCGGCAGGACCGTGGTATGACCGCTCACCGGAACCGCTGCCGGGGTCGTACCCGGAGTAACCGCGTTGCAGGGGTTCATAATCCAGAGCTCCCGGCGCTGAAGTTCCTGGTGGAGAATACCCGCCGCTCTCCCCATGTAATCGGCCCGTGCCGACGTTTTCCAGGCAGCCGGCTGCAGTCCCAGGATGGCCATGACGGCTACCGTGGCGATGAAAATGGCAATCACCACCTCCAGCAATCCCAGACCCCTGTTATTTCGTGGAATACAACACATGAGATCTTCCGGTAATATTTATGGTTATGGTTGCCTTGGAATCGCGGCTGTTCCTAACGGTAATCGTACCCGGACTCACCGTTCCGCGAGGTTGAAAATAGATACGGTCCGAATTAAAGGTGGTGGTGGACACCGACAATCCACTGTCAATTGAAGCCAGATCGCGTTGCACCGCTGGATCAGGAGCGTCACAGGACGGGGTGTTGATGGTATATGTCGAGGATCCCTCCTCGAATTGCATGCAATATTTTACCCCCTCCGCCACGGCCCTCTGCCTGCTCAAAGAAATATCGGCCATCAACGACCCGCCCGCTGTCTTGAGGTTCACGTTACGCACGTACTGCTGCCAGGAGAAGACCACCATCCCTCCAATAATCCCCATGATGGCTATGACAATAAGAAGCTCGATCAGCGTGAAGCCTCCGGTTCCGGACTGTTCGTTTGTTGTGCCGCTTCGTATCGCCATATCACACACCTGCAGTCAAGAAGCATAAACCGCACCGGGTATCGACGGGAAGCCGGCGCGCAACACCCGGGTAAGCCTTTTTGACGTCAGTATAGTTGAATCAAATCAGCAAGGCAAGACATCCGGAAGGGGCAAAGAGTGAAAGTATTCACAGGAGCATACGAAAGGAACAACCCCCTCGTGATCCGTGAAAATCACGGGTACGATCCGTAAAAATCACGGATCGGGGCTCCTCCATGGTGGCATTGTGGAGGGGTGTGCCGATTTCACACCCCTCTATCCCATTGGTATTGCTGGCGTTGCCGTGAGGACGGCCCGGAACCATCGACGACAGGCACAACAATTGCTCTTTCCGTACCGTAGCGAAGCGGGGATATTCCCTCCCCCAATCACAAAAAGAAAACAAACGAGGAGGAAAACATCATGATGCAAGCAGTCAACAAGAAAACAAGTCAGAAGGGTTTTACCCTGATCGAGCTGATGATCGTCATCGCCATCATCGGCATTCTCGCGGCAATCGCAATCCCGCAGTTCAATGCGTACCGGGTGAGGGGCTTTAACGCGTCGGCCCTCACGTCGGCGAAGAACGCCTATACGGCTTCCCAAGCCTTTTTCAGCGATAACCCGGGCGGAGAAATTGACGACATTGCAGACATTTCAACTGCCGAGTATGGTTTCGTTCCTACAGCGTCCGTTACGACGACATGTGCGGGTACATTAAACGACCTTGAAATCACAGCCCAGCATACAGGCTCAGAAAGGATGTATACGCTTGACGAAGCCGGAACGGTTTCACACAATCAGGAGTGAGGAAGCTGACCGGGGAATGAGCAATCAACGGGGGATGTCCTGGACGTATTGACGTAAGCAGTTGAAAACATCCCTCGACCGGGAAAAGCACGCGGGAACGGATAATCATCCGTTCCCGTTTTTTTGACTATGGGGACGTTCTTGACGTGTGAACGCAAGCCGGAGCGGAACACTCGCAAACAATGACGGCTTTGTAAAAAGCTCCCTGCGGTACGGCGCGCACATCCTTAAGGAATGAGGCGTACTGTGCTCTACGCCGCAGTGATGAAGGAAAGAGCGCAATCAAGCATCCGGTTCTCGTGCCGGAGACATGCCTCCGGCACCATTTTACGAAGCCGTTTTACATCGGATGTTTTCGCCGTTGTACGAGTTCTTCAGGGATAGGCCACCCTTACCGTAGTGTAGATTCCCCCCCTGACGTTGAAGGTTCCCGTGATGACCGCCCGTTTCGGCTCAACGGCCTCGACGAAATCCCGCATGATCCGGTTGACGGCTTCCTCATGGAAGATTCCCCTGTCGCGGTAGGCATTGAGATAGAATTTCAGGGATTTCAGCTCCACAAGGCGGTCGGCGGGCACATACTCGATGACCATCTCGGCGAAGTCCGGCTGGGACGTCATGGGACAAAGGCAGGTAAACTCGGGGAACCTCATGGTAACCTCGTAGTCACGATCCTTGAATGTGTTCTCCAGTGTTTCCATAATACCTCACAAGCAAATAGCACAGCGGCGTGTCCAGAACGGCGATGACCACCTTGACCAGGTACTGGCTCCCGACCATGGTGGCGATATCCGCCCAGGCATAGAGACCGCCGAAGGCAATAGTGATGAAGAGGACCGTGTCGATCCCCTGGGACAGCACGGTGGACGCCGTGTTTCTCAGCCACAGATGCCTGCCTTCCGTTTTGTCCCGCCACCAGTGGAACGCCCAGACGTCATGTGTCTGGGACACCAGATAGGCGATCATGGAGGCCATGACGATCCGCGGCGTCGCCCCAAGGATGGCGTCCCAGGCTTCCCCGTGATCCCAGAAGGGTGCCGCCGGAAGCCATCGGGCGATACAAAGAGCCAGCACCATAAAGAACGACATGTAAAAGCCGGCCATGACCAGGCTTTGAGCACTCTTCTTCCCCTGCACCTCCCCCACCACGTCGGTCACGAGGAACGTCAGGGGGTAGAGAATGATGGCGGCCGGCAGCAAAAGCCCGCCCACGTTGATTATCTTCGTTGCCAGGATGTTCGACAGCAGGAGCGCCGTAATAAAAAAATATTTCAACAGTCGAATATTCAATCCGGCTCGGTACTTTCTTGTTGAAAGATGTGAAAAAATAGTTTTAAAGTTTCAGAAACGTAGCATCAGGACAGGAACAGAGTCAATGTTTTTCCGTCCGGCGTACCAACAAGCGAGTGTTCCCGACCACGGAGCGGCCCGCGAGAAATTTCCGGGGAGATTTTCCCATGACCGAAGAACAGCCTGCCCGTGTCATCAGCGAACTTTCACGGTGGCTTTCCCGCCTGGAGAACAGGAATCGTACGGCACGGCTTCGATCCTTCATGGACGCCGAATCCATCGACGGAATGCTCTTGACAAATCTTTTGAACATCCGCTATTTCTGCGGGTTTTCAGGCAGTGAGGGGCTTCTCCTGGCCCATGGGGACGGTATGACCCTGCTGGTGGACGGCAGGTACACGGTTCAGGCGGGCCGGGAAACGACGGGAGTCGACATCAGAGAGGTTACAGATATGATGGGCGGTCTTGTGGAGTTTCTGTCCCGGGAAACCATCTCAAAACTCGGCTTTGAAGCTTCGGCCCTCACCCATGAACGGTACCTCGCACTCAGCCGGGGATTACCCGACGGCATCGAGCTGGTTTCTTTTTCCGGAACCGTCGATAGCATGAGATCCCGCAAGGATGCCGGAGAAATCGGGCGTTTGAAGACGGCCGCCGCCATGGCCGCCCGAGCCCTCACGAAAACGATCGAATCAATCAGGCCCGGCATGCAGGAACGGGAGTGCGCAGCCCTGCTGGACTGGAATCTGGTCATGGAAGGAAGCGAGAAGCCCTCCTTCGACACCATCGTCGCCTCCGGACCGAACGGCGCGCTTCCCCACGCGCGTCCCGGTTCGCGTCGCATGGAAGCGGGGGACTTCATCGTCATCGATTACGGGGCCATATACGAAGGCTATCACTCCGATGAAACCTGCACCATTGCCCTGGGCTTCGTCACCGATGACCGGCGCAGAATCTATGATACAGTCCGGTCAGCTCATGACAGGGCCGTTGAAGCCGTCAAACCCGGCGTGTTATGTAAAGACATCGATGCCCGGGCGCGCGCGTACATCGACGACGCCGGGTTCGGCAGATATTTTGTTCATGCCACCGGTCACGGCATCGGCCTGGATGTTCACGAGGCTCCACGGCTGTCCGCCGCGAGCGACCAGCGGCTCGAAGAAGGCATGGTTGTAACTGTTGAACCAGGCATCTATATTCCCGGGGTCTGCGGGGTGCGAATCGAGGACATGGTCCTGGTCACCGCCGACGGATGTGAGTGCATCACCGAAATGTCCAAGGACCTTTTGATACTGTAGATAAGGGGACGGCAAACCGTCCCGGTGACCGGCCGCTTTCAGCGCCGATGTTTTCAAGGAGGTAGTGCATGTCATATCCCGACGATCTGCTGTACTCGCGGGATCACACCTGGGCTCGGGTTGATGACACCATCGTCACCATCGGAATCACCGATTTCGCTCAGGAAAGTCTGGGTGAAATCCTCTCCATCGACCTTCATCCAGTGGATTCGCCTGTGAAGCAGGGTGAACCCTTCGGGGTCATCGAGACAGACAAGACGACGGCAGAACTGATTTCTCCCGTTTCGGGCGACATTATCGGCATCAACGAAGATATCTTCGACGATGTGGGCGTTCTGGAATGTGACGTCTATGACGCGGGATGGCTGATCTCTGTTGAAATCGATGATCTCGGTGAACTTGACAGCCTCCTTGACGCCGACGATTACGAGGAGCTGGTCGACCAGGCCCTGGGGAGGAGATAAACGGCCGGTGGAGTCCTGGAGATTGCTGCCCCTGGAAGAACTTGACGGCAGCGAGAACATGGCCGTTGACGAGGCGGTCCTCAGGGAAACCATCCTCAGGGGAGGTCCCCCGACGCTGCGATTGTACCAATGGCGGCGTCCGGTGGTCACCATCGGCTACGGGCAGGACATCGACAGTGACGTCAACCGTCCCTTCTGCCTGGAGCACGACATCGACATCGTCCGGAGACCCACAGGAGGCAAGGCCGTCTACCATGAAGCGGACCTCACCTACGCCGTGGTGGCCGCCCAGTCATGGCCGCCCTTCACGACGGATGTGGTGACAACGTACCGGGTAATTGCCGACTGCCTTATCGGGGGCCTTGAAAAGATCGGCATCAGGGCCGGCCTGGCCGAGAGACGGCATCCTTCACGGACGGACCCCCTGAAAAGTTGTTGCTTTGCCGTCCCTTTCCGCAATGAACTCCTGGTGCATGGGGCAAAGATATGCGGAAGCGCCCAGTTACGGGCTCACGACTGTTTCCTTCAGCACGGTTCGATCCTGATTGATTTCGATCCCTCCATGACCATGCGGGTGCTGTCGAAGAACTCTCCCGACGAACACGAGTGGATCGATTACCTGAACCGGGCCGTAACGTCCGTTCGACGGCAGGAAGGCCGTTTCGCGGGAGAAGAAATCCTTGCCCGCTGCATCAGGGAAAGTTTTGAGGAACGCATGGAGATCAGGCTCCGGCCGGGTGCGCTGACACCGACCGAAGAATCATTGAAGCAGGAGCTTCTTGAGGGTAAATACCGGACAGAGCGATGGAATCGAGAGGGTCGCCTGTAACGGATCGAGTACTTTTTCGTTGTACCGGGGGAAAAAATAGTGTATATAATTTTCTTCCCGAAAGGGGGTTTCTAGTTCAGACATTGTCCTCCCCCGGCATCGACCGCAGAACGCTGGAAGGGTCAATCACGGAAGCGGAGGAAGGGCAGTGCCCGTAAGCGACAGGGGCGCTGTCCCGAGCGAAGGAGAGTGATACGGGTTTATAGAACAGGGGTGGTAAACGGCGCATGAGAACGCGTGTGCCGTTCTGCCCCTTTTTTGTATCTGATGCCGACAACCGCCCCGCGGGGGCAAACACATACAAAGGAGGATACTCTTTGGAAGTACGCGTAATCGACAATGACGTTGAAAAGGCCTTGAAAATCCTGAAAAACAAGCTGTCCAAGAACGGTTTCTTCAAGGAACTCAAACTCCGGAGGGCCTATGAAAAGCCCTCGGTAAAGAAAAAAAGAAAAGCCCTTGAGGCCCGCAGAAGAATGGTGAAAGCAGCCAGACGGCGAAGCCGCTGAACTGTGTGAGAGCCTTTCCGGGCTCCGGACACAGGAATACCCCGTCACGCGCGGGCAGCGCCCCATCCTGAGGAGGCGGTCATGATAGAGAAGCAATATGTCGTCGACGCGATCAGCATCGAAGAATCGTGGCGGCTGTTTCGGATCATGGCGGAGTTCGTCGAGGCCATCGAGGAGCTGTCCGGCATCTCCCGGGCCGTGAGTATCTTCGGATCCGCCCGCACCGGACCCGATGACACATATTATCAGACGGCGGAGAAGCTCGCCGGCCTGCTCGTCAAAAGCGGCTTCAGCGTCATCACCGGCGGCGGTCCGGGCATCATGGAAGCGGCCAACAAAGGTGCCGCCGAAGCCGGAGGCATTTCGGTGGGACTGAACATTCGCCTCCCCTTTGAGCAGGTACCGAACCCCTATGCCAACATCGAACTCGATTTCAAATATTTTTTCATCCGCAAGGTCATGCTGGTCAAGTATGCCGTGGCCTATGTCATACTTCCCGGGGGATACGGGACCATGGATGAGCTTTTTGAAGCTCTCACTCTTATTCAGACAAAACGGATCAAAAGTTTCCCCGTCATTCTCATGGGAAGCGGCTACTGGGAAGGGCTCCTGGAATGGATGAAGGAGCACATGCTGAAAGATGACAAGATTCTGAAGGAAGATTTCGACCTGATCCAGGTCATCGACGATCCCGCCGACGTTGTGAAGGTAATCAAAAAATACGTTATCGTCTGATCGTCTCCGCCGCGCGGCCGTCGGAGTGAAATCCGGATACCCCCGTCCGTCCCGAAAGAAAAGGCTCATGAGCGGAATGATTGACCCTATCCTGGACTCCATAAAACGGGGAGGAGAACTCTCCGCCTGTCTCCTTTACGGCGAGGAGCGCTTTCTCCTGGTCGAAGCCCGCCGACGCATCGTACACGCGCTTCTGCCCGAAGGAGCCGACGACCTCAACTGCTTCAGGTTCGAAGGTGAAGCCGTTTCTGTCGACAGTATCTGCGAGGCCCTTGTCACCGTGCCCCTCGTTCCGGGCAGAAAAGTGATCGTCATTCAGGACACGACGCTCTTTGCGTCCAAACCGTCCAAGCCGTCACTCCCGGAAGATTTTCTCACTCTCCTCGAGGACAATGCTCCCGCAGCGGCACGGGCCTTCATGAATCTTCTTGAACCCACGGGATGGACCCTGGAAGACCTGCGCGACGGAGGATGGCGGAAGGTTCCGGACGACGAGTGGGATCGTCTTTTCGCCGGCAGCTCCGTGAACGATTATGCTTCGGTGCTTCCAAAGGTTATCGCTCTCTGCCTCGCTCTGGATACCAGGAACACCCTCCAGACGGGGGACGTCGAGCGCCTGGAGCGGCTGATCGACGAAGGTCTTCCCGCCGGAGTGACGCTGATTCTCACGGCCACGGCCGTGGACAAGAGAAAAAAGCTTTTCAGGATACTCTCGGAAAAAGGAACTGTTCTGCACTTTCCCCGTGAAAAGAGTGAGGCCGCCCAGAAAAACCAGGTCTTCCGAAGAGCCAGGGAATACCTCGCGGACCGGGGGAAAACCCTGACGCCCGAAGCAATGGCGCTCCTGGGCGGGCTTACGGGTCTTGATTACGGCGATGTTTTCGGCGAAATCGACAAGCTGATAACCTACATCGGTGACGAAGGTTCCCGGATCGACAGGACCGACGTGGAGTCAGCCATCGCCTGGACCCGGGAGGAACGGATATTTGAGCTGACCGAAGCCGTGGTGGAAGGAGACCGGGGTCGGGCGCTGAAAGCCTTCAGACGACTCATGGAGCGGGGTGTGCATCCCCTGGTGATGCTGGCCATGCTTGCCAGGGACGTGCGGTTGCTGATGCAGGTCCACCTCCTGTCAGAATCGGGAGCGGTCTCCCTGGGCGGCCGGATGCCGGCCTACCGGGAATTTCAGGATACCGTTCTTCCCGCTTTGTTGAAACGGACGGGCCGGGAGAAAAAGGGTTCCGCCCTCTTGACGGGGCAACACCCCTACGTGATCTACAACACCGTGAGACAGGCGGGCCGTTTCTCCTGGAGCGAACTCCTCCGGTATCTCGATATGCTCATCGACACCGATCTTGCCCTGAAATCGACCGGAACCGACGCGGGTATTCTCATGGAGCGGCTGATTCTCGACCTGTGCGGGAAACGAGGCCGGGCTAAAGCTTCCTGACGGCCCGGATGGTTTTACGCTTCCGCTTCGACAGTCTGCGGGCAGGACCCTTTTTCCTGGTCGTCAGGCTCACATCCCGCTGATCTTCCTCGTCCCCCTCGAAGTGATGGTTATCACGAAGCGGCGGTTCGTCACCCGGGTCCATGAGCCTTACTTCAAACTCCGGCGACGAAAGAGAGACGCCTCCGGACCGCTCCGCGTACATCGCCACCTCCCGGTCGGAGCTGACCACCACCAGTTCCGACCCTCCCGCCCGCCGGCACAGGCGTTTTATCACCTCGTCAGCCCGTTCTCCGCGGCGGGAATAAACGATATGAACGCCTCCTTCATCCATGTGCTCCTCGCGGAAGGAGCCCTCCTCCCACCCGTCAAAAACGACGGTAACCCTGTGACGCCTCTTCCTGTTGTACTTCACCAGCTCCGTCACCAGAAGATGCCGCCCCGCTTCGAGGCTGATCCTTTCGGCCTCTCTCAGAAAATCGGATTGTCGTATCAGGTTGTACCCGTCAATGATGATATGCATGCCATGAAAACCTTCGTCTCACGGGAGAAAAGCCGAGGATGAATGTCTGTTGTTTTCCATAAAAGCATGGTAATGTACAGTTCAAAAATAGCCGCGTGGTTATTCCGAATGTGATATATCGAGCCCGGCGATTCCTGTGAGGTGTGGCCTATGGATATGAAACGTGACTATTACGAGGACATCGAACTCTTCAGTAGCGGTACCATTCTTTTCTGGACCATCGCTCTCCTGGCCGCCCTCATCATAGTCCCGCTGTTCTGCTCCACCTACCATGTCTACCTCTTCAATCTCATGCTGGTCCATGTCATTCTCGCCGTGGGACTGAACATACTCGTGGGTTCAACGGGCCAGATCGCCCTGGGCCATGCCGGATTCTTCGCCATCGGGGCCTACATGACGGTGCTCCTGATGACGAAGCTGCAGATTCCCTTCTGTGCGGCCATCATCGCCGCCGCGTTCGTGGCGGCTTTTTTCGGCTTTATCCTGGGCCTGCCCGCCCTCCGGCTTGAAGGACCTTACCTGGCTATCGCCACGCTCGCCTTCGGCCTGGCTATCATGCACGTGATCGGACACACGGAACTCTTCGGCGGGCGTCAGGGCATGCTCGCGCCCCCACTGAATATCGGCATACCGCAGTTGGGATGGAACTGGGTTCTGAAGACGGAACTCAGCAAGTACTATCTCATACTCGCTGTCGCGGTCATCATGGTACTGTGCGCCGTCAACATTCTGAAAACACGGGCGGGGCGGGCCTTCGTCGCCATCAGGGACAGCGACATCGCCGCCGAGGTCATCGGCATCAACCTTACCATGTACAAGACCCTTGCCTTTGCCGTGAGTGCCTTTTACGCGGGAATCGCCGGAGGACTGTTCGCCTTCGTCCTTGGATTTTTTGATCCCTTTACCTTCCACCTGATCCTGTCGATCATATTCCTCGTCATGGTCGTCGTGGGCGGACTGGGGTCGGTCATGGGCTCAATAGCGGGAGCCACACTGATTACCTACCTCATGTATGACCTGTTCAAAAACATTGATGAAGTCCCTGTCATAGGGGGGATCCTGCTGAGCTTTTCCCGGAAGTGGCTGACCATTTCGGGAATGGATAACGTCAACCTCATTGCCCTGGGTCTCGTCATGATCGGTATTATCATATTCGAGCCTCTGGGAATATTCGGCGCCTGGATACGCGTCAAGAAGTACTGGAAAACCTGGCCCTTCTAGGAGGGGCGGGATAGCGAGCTGCGACATAGATTTTTCTCGTCGCCGTCCCCTGGACACAGGACGGACCGGGGATTCAGCAGAAAAGGGGAAACCATGCCGTTTGGGCAGTTGTTGATCGAAGGATTGGCCATGGGGGCCTGTTACGGTCTTTTCGGGCTGGCAGTGGTCATCATCTACAAGACATCCGATGTAGTCAATTTTGCCGCCGGCGATATGGCCATGTTCTCAACCTTCGTGGCCTTCCATGTGCTGGCCGTCACCGGCCACCCGTTCTGGGTCGCCTTTCTCGTGTCCCTCCTGTTCGCCGCCCTCCTGGGTGTCTTCGTGGAGTTTTTCTTTCTGCGGCCGGCCAAGAACCCTACGATCGTGGGTCTCATCGTCATTACCATCGGGGCCCAGCTGCTCCTGGCAGGCCTGGCGAGCTGGAAATGGGGCGCGGAACAGCAGGCCTTCTCCATACCCTTCTCCTACCAGATCACCTACCGGATTATGCCGGGGTTCGTCATCAGCCAGTGGGCCATAGCCGTGTTCGTCATTGCGGCCCTCATCATGACCTTCCTCTACATATTCTTCAAGCACACGAAGATGGGGACCGCCATGCGGGCGACGCAACAGAACAAGCATGCCGCAAAAATCATGGGAATCAAGACGGAGCGGGTGTTCGCCTTTGCATGGGCCTTCAGCTCCGTCATCGGTGTCACCGCCGGAATGCTCATATCGGCAAAGACCATCCTGGATCCCCAGTTTATGATGGAACCCTTTCTCCGGGCTTTTGCCGCCGCCGTTCTGGGCGGTCTTATGAGCGTACCGGGCGTTCTCATAGGCGGAGGAATCATGGGATTGATTGAAAACTTTTTCGGCTACGCCTGGCCTGCATGGAAACCCATAACGGCGTTCGTGGTCATCGTCCTGGTTCTCTGTATCCGCCCCAGCGGGCTTTTCGGGAAACACTACGTAAAGAAGGTTTGAGAACTTGGACAGAGTCGAAATACGTCCCGTCCAGGTCGCCTCTGTAAAAATTTCGCGGGCAGGGCGCGCGCAGTCCGGGGAAGAAGGCGTGCTGCGAGACACGCCCCGCTGACGAAAGATACCGCGCGACGAAGCATCCGGTTATCATGCCGGATATCATGTCTCAGGAAACGTTTGACAACGCCGTCGGGTTCAGCCCGTGAAAGCACAGTACCGTCGAAAGATAAACATCAGCATCACATCAGCGCCGACGATCGCTCTTTTCCTGGTTGCGGCCGTTCTGATTCTCTCCGGTCCGTCCTTCAGTGAGCCGTCGAAAGATCCGGAGGAAGCGGCGGTTCTTCAGGCGGCACGGAATTTTCTCGATGCTGAAACAAGCCGGGACTTCAAGGCCGTGTACGCCTGCCTGGCCCCGTCGTCTCCCTATACCGACACGCATAGCTACGATGATTACCTGCGGGAAGCCCTGGCAGCGGAAGATCATGTCGTTGACTACACCATTGTCGGGGTTACCTTCATCCAGGACAATGACGACCGGGAGACATGGCCGTCGGTGGAAAAGTTCGCCCAGGTCGAGGTGGATGTGGTATACTTGCACCTGCCCACGAAACAGATATCGGAAATCAATATAGGATTTATTTTTATCAGAGAAGGCGGCCGGTGGTATAAAAGTTGACGGCTCCATCATGGTTTTCCTCAGAGTGAGCCGCGTCACCTTTTTTTGCAGGACAGCGTCGGATGGCAAGGGGTGTGAATGTTCGCTTTCAGACAATCCCCGCGGCACGCTGAAAGCGATAAAGAAAAAATCGGTGCAAGCGTCGATAAAAGGAGGGAAAGTATGAAGACGAAAAGAATTCTTGTAACACTGCTCGTAACACTGTGTGCCCTGTTCCTTCTCGCCGATTACGGGTTTGCCCAGCGAAACCCGGGATTCGATGACAAGGAGATTCGCATCGGCCAGTGGGGTCCCCAGACGGGCCCCGCGGCCCCCTGGGGTTCTGTCGCCCGGGGAAGCAAACTTCTCTTTGAAATGATCAATGAAGATGGTGGTATTCACGGGCGACAGATACGCTACTTTATCCGTGACGACCAGTACAACCCGTCCCAGACCATGGCGGCGATACGGGATCTCGTTGACCGGCAGGGTATCTTCGCCGTGGTAGGCGGTGTCGGAACGGCCTGCGGCCTTGCCGTGCAGGCATACCTGCAGCAGAACCGGATCATATGGACGGGCATAACCTCCGGAGCACGGGTGTTCCATGACAATCCCTGGCTGTGGAACATCTGGCCCGACTATTTCGACGAGGGGAGCCTTCTGGCAAAACATGCCGTGGAAAACATGGGCTTCACCAGGGTCGCTCTCTTCTACCAGAACGATGACTGGGGCCTGGACAATCTGGACGGGGTCAAGGCGCGGCTTCATAAGAACAATCTCGACCTGTCGGCAGCGATTCCCGTGGAACCAACCGAGCGGGACCTCTCCTCGCAGATAGCGCGGCTCCAGGCCTCGGGTGCTGAAGCGGTCATCGGCATCATGGCTCCCACCCAGGCGGCCATCGCTCTCCGGACGGCGGTTTCAATGGGGTTCAAGCCTCAGTGGCTCTTTACCTACAACCTCTGTGACTTCGCCCTTATGAGCCACATTACCGACGGCCTGTGGGCCAGGGAAGGCGTGATCACGGCAGCCTTCACGGACCAGCCCCTTTCTGAAACGCCCTTGATGACCAGCTACCGTGAAGCCGCCGCCAGACTGGCACCGGAAGAGCGGTGGGGGGTTTTCTACATGGCCGGCATCGTCGTTGCCGAACCACTGGTATACGCCCTGCAACAGGCGGGCAGGGACCTGAGCAAGGAGGCCGCCCGGGATGCCCTGAACTCGATAACCGACTTCCAGGGAATCGGTCCGAAAATCACCTGGCGGGAAGGAAACCACCGGGCCCCCCGGATGCTTCAGATGTGGCAGTGCGGACCCAACGGGGAAACTATCGTCGTTCAGGACTGGTTTGAAAACGAGTTGGTTCGCGAATAGGCGGACCGACCAGGCATGCCGGAACCGGCGGGGCCGGTCTCAGCGGTCCCGCCGGCATTCCGGAACCACGCCTGTACCACCATTTCCCCCTGCAAAGGACACAACCTTCATGGCGTATTTCAGCATTGAAAACCTGACCATCAGTTTCGGCGGTCTGCGAGCCGTCAATAACGTCAGCTTCAGTGTCGAGCAGGAAGAGATTTTTTCAATCATCGGCCCTAATGGATCGGGAAAAACCACCATCTTCAACCTCATCAGCGGCATCTATCGACCCGATGCGGGGAGGGTCCTCATGGGAGGGGAAAACCTGGTGGGGAAGACTCCCGATCGCATCGCCAGGCGCGGAATCGCCCGGACCTTTCAGAACATCGAGCTCTTCTCAAACGCCACGGTCATGGACAATCTCATGCTGGGCAGGCACATTCACATGAAAACGGGAATCTTCAGCGGCGCCTTCATGTTCGGCAAGCGATCGCCGGCGGCCCGGGAGGAGGTTCGTCACCGGGAAAAAGTTGAAAAGATAATTGATTTTCTTGAACTTCAGTCCGTGCGAGATCAGTATGTGGGCAGCCTTGCCTACGGGAAACGCAAGCTTGTCGAGGTGGGGCGGGCGCTGGCGATGGAGCCGAAGGTGATGTTGCTCGACGAACCCTCGGCAGGCATGAACACCGAGGAAAAGGATGATCTTACCATCTGGATCAAGGATATACGGGAAGATTACAAGGTAACGATTCTGCTGATCGAGCATGACATGAACATGATAATGGGTATTTCCGACCGGGTCTTCGCCATGAACCAGGGACAGGAAATCGTTCTGGGCACTCCCCGGGAGGTCCAGCAGCACCCGGAGGTGATACAGGCCTACCTCGGAGAGGGGGAAACCAGCTGATGCTCAAGGTCGGCAACATCGAGACCTGGTACGATCTGATCCGGGCCCTTCACGGGATTTCCTTCGAAATCGGCAAAGGGAACATCGTGGCGCTTCTCGGCTCAAACGGCGCAGGGAAAACGACAATCCTGAAGACGATCATGCGACTCTTCTACGACGCCAAGCATGAACAGCCCGAAAAGGGCTCCATTGAATTTATGGGCGAGCGTATCGACCGCAAGAGAACCGACCAGATCGTCAGGATGGGCATCGGCTACGTTCCGGAAGGTCGTGAAGTCTTTCCGGAACTCACGGTCCTCGAAAACATAACGATAGGCGCCTATACGAGAAAGGACAGGGACGGCATCAAAAATGACCTGGAGAATGTATTTCATCATTTCCCCATTCTCAAGGAACGGATAAACCAGCAGGCGGGCCTGATGAGCGGCGGGGAGCAGCAGATGCTCGCCATCGGCCGTGCACTCATGAGCCGACCCAGGCTGCTGATGCTCGACGAACCATCCCTCGGCCTCTCGCCGCTTCTGACCCATGAGATATTCAGTATCATACAGGACATCAACGAACAGGACGGCGTCACCATTCTGCTCGTGGAGCAAAACGTCAACATGGCCCTCAAGTACTCGCATTTTGCCTATCTTCTTGAAAACGGCCGGATAGTCAGGGCCGACAAGCCGGACGTTCTCCGCGAAGATGAGGACATCAAGGAATTCTATCTCGGCATCGCCACCGAACAATCGGTGAAGGGATACAAACGCTACAGGAGAAAGGTCCGGTTCCGGTAGTCCGCGAGAATCGGCTGCCCTGTTCTTCGGCCACAGAATCCGTCGTTCAAGGGGGTTGTACCATGGTAATCGACACGCTGCCCAAGGCACTGCTGAACATAGCAGAAAAACAGCCGAATCGGGTGGCAATGCGGAGAAAATACCTGGGAATCTGGCGGGACATCACCTGGGCCGAGTACCTGGAAAAGGTCAAGCATGTGGCCCTCGGGCTCCACGCCCTGGGGGTCAGGTATGGCGAGCACGTATCGATCATCGGAGAAAACCGTCCCGAATGGCTCTACTCAGCCCTGGGGGCCGTCTGTGCCGGCGGTGCCTGGGTGGGCATATACACAACCAATCCGCCTCCCGAATGCGAATACGTGGTGGGCCATTCAGACTCGGTAATCTACATGTGCGAAGACGAGGAGCAACTGGATAAAGCACTCGTTTTCAGAGAAAAAACACCCAAGCTACGGAAACTCATCGTGTGGGAATTGGAGGGGCTCAAACATTTCGAAGACCCCATGTTCATGAGTTTCGACGAACTGCTCGAACTGGGCAGAAAGACGGACCAGGACGATCCCGGCCTCTTCAAAAAGCTCGCGCTGCAGGCAAAGCCCGGAGACACGGCGGGCATTATCTACACTTCGGGAACGACGGGACCGCCAAAGGGCGCCTTGCTCGCTCACGAAGGCTACCTCTGGGTGGGACAGGCGGCCCGGTCCATCCTGGACACCACCGTCGATGATGAAACGATCTCCTTCCTTCCCCTGAATCACGTCTACGAACAGATATTCGATATCATGTTCCATCTCTCAGTGGGACATATCGTGAACTTTACTGAAAACACGGACACCGTCATGGCGGACATGCGGGAAGTGTCGCCCACGGTGTTCCATGCCGTTCCACGCATCTGGGAAAAATACTACTCCGCTATCGTGCTCAAGATGGCCGACGCAACCTGGCTGAAGCGGACACT
Organism: Syntrophales bacterium; assembly: GCA_023228425.1. NCBI lineage: Bacteria > Pseudomonadati > Thermodesulfobacteriota > Syntrophia > Syntrophales > Syntrophales bacterium. The sequence goes on along the minus strand of JALOBE010000004.1, from coordinate 21,303 downwards.
CTATGACATTGCCATCACCATTGGCACCCGCTACAACAACAAGGTCATCGCCCGGGAAAAGGTTCCGCTTCACCTGGCCCTGGCCTATCAGGCGGCCTATTTCGTCATCTTCAGAAAACTCAAGAAGCGGCTGGGATTCGACCGGGTTCGCTTTGGCGCTTCCGGCGCCGCTCCCATCTCCCATGAAGTGCTGAAGTTTTTCCTGAGCATCGGTATCCCGATCCGCGAAGGTTACGGCATGACGGAAACCACCGGGGTTACCCATATATCGGAAGAGAAAAACTACAAAGTGGGGACGGTGGGGCGGCCCCTGCCGGGCACCGAGGTGAGAATCGCCGATGACGGCGAGATCGTGGTCAGGCACAAGGGCATTTTCAAAGGCTATTACAGGGATGAGGAACTGACGAAGGAAGTCCTCCGGGACGGATGGATGTACACCGGCGACGTGGGCGAGGTAGATGATGAGGGGTTCCTCAAGCTGACGGACCGGAAAAAGGATCTCATCATCACGGCGGGAGGGAAAAACATCGCTCCCCAGTATATTGAGAACCTCCTTAAAACGTCCCACTATATCAACGATTCAGTGATCATCGGCGACGGCAGAAAATACCTGACGGCCATCATCGTCATCGACGAAGAGAATGTCACCAAGTTCGCCCAGGACCGGAAAGTTCCGTTCACCACCTTTGCCAGTATGACCAGGGCACCGGAGGTTGTCGAGCTGATCCAGGAAGAAGTGGACAAAGTGAACCGCCAGCTTGCACGGGTGGAGAACATACGGAAGTTCCGCATCCTGGACAAGAAACTCTATACCGAAGACGGCGAGGTGACACCCACCATGAAGGTCAAGAGAAAGGCGATCAACACGCAGTTTGCCGACCTGATCGAGTCCATGTACCAGGAGCCTTGAATTCCGTCGCCGCGAAGAGCGTTGTACAGCCCGTTTGGAGGAGCGATCTCGGCCCGTCAACGAGACGGGCACTGTAACTCCAGTCATTTCGAGAAGCGCCTTAAGGCCCGTCACTTCGGGGAGCACCTTAAGGTCCGTCATTTCGAGGAGCGAAGCGACGAGAAATCCTGATGATGGCCGTTAGTGAAAGATTTCTCCCTCCGGTCGAAATGACAAAAATGGCTGGTATTCAAAACGCTCCTTGTCATTGCGAGGAGCGCCTTAAGACCCGTCACTTCGGGGAGCATCTTAAGGCCCGTCACTTCGAGAAGCATCTTAAGGCCCGTCATTTCGAGGAGCGAAGCGACGAGAAATCCATGTCCCGAGCAAAGCGAGGGATCTTTCAGACTTCTCACATGCGTTCGAAGTGACAGGGGAATGTTCGAAGTGACGGGGGAACGTTCGAGGTGACCTTTAAAAATGTCATTTCGAGGAGTGTTTAATTCCGTCACTTCGGGGAGCACCTTAAGGTCCGTCATTTCGAGGAGCGAAGCGACGAGAAATCTTTCCTTGATATCGACATGACACAATCGACAGTTGTGCAAAGGTTGCACTCAGCGATCGGAACCGGGCTCATCGAAGGATGCATCACCCGATTCCAGGGTGCTTTTTTCTTGACAGGGCCTTCCCCGCGCCGATAGACTGCCTCTCGGTTTCTTCACGACAGAACCCGAAAGGACACCCTTGAGCGAACGGATCAGAATCGGCATTATCGGCTACGGCAACATCGGGCAGGCCGCCGAGAAAGAGGCGGCATCGGCCCCGGACATGGACGTCCGCGGTATTTTTACTCGAAGAGCCCCCTCGTCGATCACGCCGGCCAACGGGGAAATACCGGTGTATCACGTCGATGACGCGCCCGCATTCATACCGGACATCGACGTTGCCATACTCTGCGGCGGCTCCGTCACGGACCTTCCTGAGCAGGGGCCGCGATTCGCGGGAATGTTCAATACCGTCGACAGCTATGATACCCATGCCCGCATTCCCGAATATTTCGAGGCTGTGGACGCTGCGGCACGACAGGCGGGAACCACGGCGGTGATCGCCACCGGATGGGACCCGGGCCTCTTTTCGCTGGTACGGGTCCTCGAGGAAGCCTTTCTGCCCCGGGGAACGAGTTACACGTTCTGGGGGCCCGGTGTGAGCCAGGGCCACTCCGACGCCATTCGGCGGATAGAAGGGGTTCTGGACGCCCGGCAGTACACCCTCCCCACCGACAGCGCCCTTGACCGGGTCCGGTCGGGAGACGAGCCGATCCTGTCGACAGGAGAGAAACATCTCCGGATCTGCTACGTGGTAGCCCGGGAAGGAGCCGACCAGGCGGCTATAGAGGCATCAATCAAAGCCATGCCCCACTACTTCGCCGGGTACGACACCCGAGTAACGTTCATCTCCCCTGAAGAAATGCGGGAACGTCACGGAGCCATGCCCCACGGCGGCTGTGTCGTACGGTCGGCCCGAACCGCCGACAATTCAAAACAACTGATGGAATTGTGCCTGAAGCTGGAAAGCAATCCCTACTTCACGGCGAGTATCCTGATCGCCTACGCCCGCGCCGCCTTCAGACTGAACCGCGAAGGCTCCGTAGGAGCGAAGACGGTCTTTGACATCGCTCCCTCCTATCTCACAACACGCACATCTGAAGAACTCCGCCGCACCGAACTGTAGACATGTACGGAAATATCTCCTGACACCGGAAGACAGTACCGCACAATTCCATGTCAAAAGCACCTGACATCCCGGGGTGTTGCTAACATCATCAAAAAACATTTGACCCCATATCCCCGATCATGTAGTATGCCGTCTATTCATATCGCCCATGGATGTGAGGAAGAGGGGTGAAAAGCCCCCGCTGCCCCGCAGCCGTAAAGGGAACGAACGTCCACCATGTCACTATCACGCCCGCGTGATGGGAAGACGGACCAGTAGGTCGCCCTGAGCCGGAATACCGATCCATGAGGAAAACCTCGAGGGAGGTGCGTCGCGAAGCACTCGTTTTGCACAATTAATGTACAATCGCTGTCTCCACCGTCGTAATCGGTACCGGCGAGGCGTGTCCGGCCCCCAGGCCCGAACCCCACTGGTGCATCTGAAAAACTGCCCGTTATGTAGTTCCCACAAAGGCGGAAATCCGGAAGCACCCGCGGGGATGGAGCTGTCCAGCCGGGCGTGACAGGTCCTTGACACGTAGTATCCCCCCGGCAAAAGCAAACGAGACCTTTCATTGTGTCATTTCGAGGAGCGTCTTAAGGTCCGTCATTTCGAGGAGCGGAGCGATTTTGTCATTTCGAGGAGCGAAGCGACGAGAAATCTTTCCTTGATATCGAAATGAGGAAATGCACACGGCACACTGAAATGGCGAAATGCACACAACCCGCCGAGAGGGATGAATGTCCGGTACCTCCCGGGATGACAGAATATACAAGGCTCAAAGTGATGAGACAGTACGTGTCTTCAAGGTGACAAAATTTTGAATGATCCGCGAAACGACATAACTCGAAATCCCCGTTTCGGCCTGATACGAAAGGGCCTCGCGAGGAAAGGACTCGTATGAACACAAGGGTGACTTTTCCCCGCGTTCTGGCTGTGACGGCACTGTTTGCGCTGCTTTTCGCCGTGACGCTTGTGTTTTCCATGGCCATCGGCCCCACGGGAATCGACATCCCCGGCGCTGTTGAGGAAATTATTCGATCCTGGACCGCCGACGCCCCCGTCCCCGCCACGGTGGACCGGGTCATCCTGTTCCGGATCCGCCTCCCCCGCCTGCTTTTTGCCGGCATCACGGGAGCTTCTCTGGCAACGGCGGGCGTTCTGTACCAGGCGCTCCTGCGTAACCCCCTGGCGGACCCCTTCATCCTGGGAATTTCCGGCGGAGCCGCCCTGGGGGCGGTGGTCGCCATCATTGCCGGCCTGGGCGCCTTCTTCTGGGGAGTACCCGCCCTTTCCTTTCTGGGCGCCGCCTGCGCCATGACACTGGTCTTTTTCATCGGCCGGACGGGAACATCGCTTCGACCCGCGACACTTCTTCTTGCCGGTGTGATCGTGAATGCCTTTTTCTCGGCCCTGATCATGTTTTTCCTGTCCCTCAGCACCAGCGGGGAGCTGCTGGATATCACCCACTGGCTCATGGGCAACCTGGGATCCGCCGACCGGGTGAACCTGAGCCTGCTCTTCGCGCTCCTGGCAGCGGGATTCTGTATCGTTTACGCCCATGCCCGGCCGTTGAACCTGATCGTCCTGGGTGAGGAAACGGCGGGACACCTGGGCGTCAATGTCGAAGCCGTAAAGCTCACGCTTTTTATAACGGGATCACTCCTGACGGCCCTGGCCGTCGCCTTCAGCGGGATTATCGGATTTGTGGGCCTCATCGTTCCCCACATGGTTCGTATGATTTTCGGTTCCGATCACCGGATCTTACTGCCGGCGGCTTTCTTCTTCGGAGGCATTTTCCTCATGGCAGCGGACACGCTGGCCCGTTCGGTGATCCCCTATGCCGATCTCCCCGTGGGTGTCGTGACAGCCCTCTCCGGGGCTCCCTTTTTTGTCTACCTCCTGAAACGAAGGGACCGGTAGTACCATGAAGGCACTCTTCCTCGAAGGAATCTGGTTCCATTATCACGACGGCCCCTGGGTACTCGAGGATCTGTCCTGCAATTTCTCGACAGAAGACTTCTGGGGAGTAATCGGGCCCAACGGCTCGGGAAAAACGACACTCATCAGGATAATCAGCGGCCTCGCCGTTCCGCAGCGGGGAAGAGTGTCCCTGGACGGTCTGAATATGCAGGATATGAGGCGTGCTGACATCGCCCGGCGCATCGCCGTGGTACCCCAGGACAGCAGTCCGGTCTTCCCTTTTTCCGTCGAGGAAGTGGTGCTCATGGGCCGGGCCCCCCACCTGGGCCGCTTTCAATTCGAAAGCGACAGCGACCTCGCCATTGCCCGGAACGCCATGAAGCGGACGGGGCTGTTGTCCTTCGCCCGGCGGAGCATGACCGAATTGAGCGGTGGTGAGCGTCAACGGGTACTCATCGCCCGTGCCCTTGCCCAGCAGCCCCGGATGCTGCTCCTGGACGAGCCGACGGCTTTCCTCGACATCAAGTACCAGAAGGAAACCTTCGACCTGCTGACGGAACTCAATCGGGAGCAGGGACTGGGCATCATTGCCGTCACCCACGACCTGAACCTGGCGTCGCTTTACTGCGAGCGGCTGCTCCTGCTTTCGGGAGGAACCATCCACTCCCTGGGCAGCCCGGAAGAAGTCATCACCGAAGAGCGCGTCACCGACGTCTACGAAACAGACGTTCGGGTGGAACGTGACGCGAAGTCGGGGCGACCTCGGGTCATGATCAGGTGAGAACTTTGAATTGTGTCATTTCGAGGAGCAGAGCGATTTCGTCGTTTCGAGGAGCAGAGCGATTTTGTCATTTCGAGGAGCGTAGCGACGAGAAATCCATGTCCCGAGCACAGCGAGGGATCTTTCAGACTTCTCACATGCGTTCGAAGTGACAGGGGAGAGGTCGAAATGACACAAGAGACAGCCCTCAAAGAGCTCAAAGGAAACAACCTTGACGGCTTCAGAAAAAGTCCGGATGTTTAATTGCGCTCTCAAGGAGCTTTGTACAAAGCCGCCCTCTATCAGACGTTTTCCGGACTTTTTACGAGAACATCAACCTTGAAAGGATAGGAGTGATTTCATGAAACATCTCACACTGTTCCTTGCCGCAACCTCGATCCTCTTCGTCAGCCAGACAGGATGGGCCCAGCACGCCCGGGGAACGGAACAGGAACACACCGTCGTGCTGGAAGAGGTAGTAGTGACAGCCACCCGTGGGATCGAAGAGGTTCGCAAGATCCCGGCCAACGTGAGTGTCATAACCGCCGATGACATCGAACAGTCGGGGGCGACATCCGTCGTGGAGCTCCTGGAAAAGCTGGAAAGCGTCAATGTCCGATCTTACAGCGGCAACCCCTCGGAAGCCATGGTCGATCTGCGCGGCATGGGCGGCGACAACCCCTTCGGCACGGTACTGGTCATGCTCGACGGACGGCGACTCAACCGTCCCGACATGCACTCCATCAACTGGCTCCAGGTTCCCCTGGCCACAATCGACCGCATCGAGGTGGTCCGCGGATCCGGGGCCGTTCTCTATGGCGACTCCGCCGTCGCCGGTGTGATCAACATTATTACAAAGAAAGGTACAGGACCCCCCACCCTCGATGCGTCGGTCATGATCGGCAGCTACGGCCTTCACAACGAACGGCTCGGGGTATCCGGCTCGAAGGGAAACCTTTCTTATAGCCTGTTCGGTGAAAACCTGAAAACCTTCGGATACCGGGAGCGATCGAAGTTTTCTTCCCGGGGAGCCGGTCTCGACGTGGGGTATGCCGCCACGGATACCATCAAGCTGTCTTTCGGCTTCTCCTGCAACGAGACAGACTATGACATGCCGGGAGCGCTTACGAAAGCCCAGATGGCGGTGGACCGGAAACAGGCCCAGTCTCCTGCCCACCTGAATGACGAGTCGTCCGATCGTTACAGTAACATCCATATCCTCATGGAAAAATACCTTGGCGATTCCGGTGAATTTTCTTTGGGAATTGCCTATGGATCGAAAAAACTGGAGCCGGATATGCCCTCCCAATGGTCGAACCAGTACAACACCTACGATATGGGAACCCTGGCGATAACGCCACGCTACGTCCTTGAAAGCACCATCGCGGGACAGACCAACAAGCTTACCCTGGGACTGGACTTCTACAGGGAAACGATGGACCTCGACAAGTACGGCGATCCGGGACGATCAGCCAGGACCCATGCCATCGAGTTCACGAAACGCAGCATCGGCGGCTATCTTCGCAACGAATTTTCCCTGCTGCCATCACTTGTTTTGAGTGCCGGCCTGCGTGCCGAACAGGCAACCATCACCGGCGGCTATCACAACGCCGCCGATCCCACGGAACGATTCGACCAGACGAAAAAAGTACACCGCGCAACAGCGTGGGATGCGGGTCTTACCTGGCTCTGTGGAGAAAAATCGAACCTTTTCGCCACCTACGGCACCTTCTTCCGGTATCCCTTTCTCGATGAACAGGCGTCCTATCTCGGCTTTCCCATTACCTTCCTGGAGAACCTGGACAAGGAACGGGGGCGCTCTTACGAGGTGGGAGGGCGGTTTTCCCTCCTGGAAAACCTTCGGGTCGGTCTTACCGCCTACAGGATCGACATGAAAGACAAAATCGTTTACGTTGGTCTGTGGCCCACGGGACAGAACAGGAACCTGGACAGTACGCGCCACGAGGGTCTGGAGTTCAACGCCCGTTACCGGCTTGACGATCTCTTCACCATGGAAGGAAACGCCGCCTTCAGCCGTTCAAAATTCCGGGAGGGCATCTGTAGTGGGAACGATGTGCCTATGGCTCCTCGATTCATGTCCTCCCTGGCCTTGGAGATTGTCCTGCCCGGCGACCTTATTTTCCGACCGGAAGTTCATCACGTCGGTGACGCCTTTCTTGCCGATGACTTCGACAACAACACGGAAAAACTGGAAGGACGAACCACGTTCGACCTCTACCTCCACTATCGTCCCGTCCTCGAAAGGGTTGAGCTACGCGCCTTCCTCGGGATTGAAAATATCACCGATGAAGAATACGCTACCTACGGCTTCGACATGCAACAGTGGGGAGGCGACAACACCTACTATCCCGCTCCGGGTCGCACCATCAAGGGAGGGCTGTCGGTCCGGTTCTGAATCGAGACCTTTAAATTTTGTCATGAGACCTTTCATTGTGTCATTTCGAGGAGCATCGCGACGAGAAATCCCTGTCCCGAGCGCAGCGAGGGATCTTTGAGACTTCTCACATGCGTTCGAAGTGACAGGGGAAAGTTCGAAGTGACTTTTAAAAATGTCATTTCGAGGAGCGTAGCGACGAGAAATCTTTCCTTGATATCGAAATGACATAATCGACAGTTGTGCAAAGGTTTCGACAGGTTTTCAAACGGTCGTTACACCCTGGATGTACCTTGGCGGGCACTATAGCCTACCCCGGCGGGAATAACAGGATTCCTGATACGGGGGAAATACCAGGCTCGCCGGTTTTCTACGGACCCTTCAAAAAAGGTCATCATTGCAATGAACGGACACGCCAAGAGAACCACCATCGTCACCGTTTTCACGGTGGCCTGGTGCATCCTCCTCATTCTCCTTCTGCTTCCGCGCCTTCCCGCCCGGGCGGAAGCGGCTTGCTACACCGACGCCCTGGGCCGGACCGTCATTATTCCAGAGCCCCCGAAACGGATCGTATCGCTTGCGCCTAATATCACGGAGACCCTCTTCGCCCTGGGCCTGGATGAGGAGATCGTGGGCGTCACCACTGACAGTCGTTACCCCGGCGCGGCCCTGGACCGGCCCAAGGTGGGAGGATTCACCTCCCTTTCACTGGAACGGATCATCGGTCTCGACCCGGACTGCATCATTGCCACCGTCGATGGCAACCCCAGGGAGACAGTGATCCAACTGGAGCGGGCGGGCTTTCCCGTGTATGTCACGAATCCCCGGGACCTGGAGAGCATGCTCGCCATGATCGTCGATCTCGGCATCATTACGGGGACATCCGAGAGGGCGATACTTCTTGTGGACGATCTGGGCCGTCGCCTGGACCGGGTGGCCGCGCGCCACGCCGGCAGAGCGAAACCCCGGGTGTTTCTCCAGGTTTCAGCTGATCCGCTCATAACCGTCGGTGGAGGAACCTTTCATGAGCGGGCCATAGAAACAGCGGGCGGCATCAACGTTTTCAGCCATTCCGCCATCCGCTACCCGAGGGTGAACATGGAGATGGTCATCGCCGCAATGCCCGAGGTCATCATCCTCGCGTCCATGGGCACCGAAACGACCGGACGGTCCCGGACAGAGCGCTGGACGTGCTGGAGGGACATCCCCGCCGTCACCGGCGGCCGTATTTACTCTATCGACCCGGACATACTCTACCAGCCGACGCCGCGGCTCGTCGAAGGAATCGAAACACTGGCGGCCTTCCTTCACCCGGCGGAAGAGACAGGCCCTGAAGACGTGCCGGACGCGGGAACAGGAGAGTTTTTTTAACCCCGTCATTCCGAGAAACATTGTGCGTTCCGTCATTTCGAGGAACATTGCGCGTTCCGTTACTTCGAGAAACGTTTAATCCCGTCAGGAGAGCGTTGAATTCCGTCATTTTGAGGAGTGTTTAATTCCGTCATTTCGAGGAACATTGTGCATTCCGTTATTTCAGGGGACATTGTGCATTTCGTTATTTCGAAGGACATTGTGTATTTCATTATTTCGAGAAACGTTGAATCCCGTCAGGGGAGCGTTGAATCCCGTCATTTTGAGGAGTGTTTAATTCCGTCATTTCGAGGAGCGAAGCGACGAGAAATCTTTCTCTTCTAGTGCGATCTCTTCAGATTTCTCCCTCCGGTCGAAATGACAGGGAGGGCAATCGAAAAGACAGAGAGAGCGGGCAAAATGACGGAAGAGGGCGGTCGAGACGACGGAAGAGGGCAGTCAAGCTGACGGGGAGGGCGGTCGAGACGACGGAAAGAGCGGGCAAACTGGCGGGGAGGGCGATCAAAATGATAGAAGAGGGCAGTCAAACTGAAACAATCGAGCGATATAGAACAATCTGAAGAACACGATAGACCTGTTGAAATGAAACAGCGGTCGTAACACCGCAAACGACGCTTCTTCAACGCTCGCATCAAAGGAAAGGTTCGCAACATGATCGACTATTTCTGCCGGGGCGGTCCCGTCATGTATCCGCTTCTGTTCTGCTCCATCCTGTCCCTCACCGTTATCATTGAACGGGCCCTGTTCTGGATTCGTCAGGGGCGTGACAGCGACTTTGCCGGAATCGAGAACTTCATGGCCTGCGTCGAGAAAAACGACCTCCAGGGTGCCCGCCGGCTGGCTGAAGGTTCCCGTGATCCCCGCATCAGGGTGCTTGTCTGCGGTATGGTCCACCGGGAGTTCTCTCTCCGGGAAGCCCTCCAGATGGCCGCCGGCGAAGAAATCAGCCGCATGAGACGCTACCTGCCCGTTCTGGACACCATGATCACCCTGGCTCCGCTTCTGGGAATCCTTGGAACCGTCACGGGTATCATCTTTTCTTTCACCATCCTTGGAGAGGCCGGCGTTAACAATCCCGCCGCCGTTACGGCCGGAATCGGCCAGGCACTGATAACCACAGCCTTCGGGCTGGTCATCGCGATCTTCAGTCTCATCCCCTACAATTATTTTTCCGATCGTGTTGAAAAGGCGACGGACGAGATTGAAAAATACGCCACAACCCTTGAAATGCTCGTGGAAAAAAACAAGAACGGAAAGGGCGACGGCCGATGAAGATCGCGCGACCCCGGCGACACAAGGCGCGCATCGAGATGATCCCCCTCCTCGATGTCATTTTTCTGCTACTGGTCACGTTTATCCTCTTTTCCATGACCATGACGGCCCAGAAAGGCATCAGCCTGGAGCTCCCCGGTGCCGGCACCGCTTCGGTTGAAAAGGGGGCGCCCGTCACTGTCTCCATCGATGCCGACGGGACCATATTCCTTGAAGGCCACCGGGTCGAACCGTCCACACTGTCCCGACAGGTCACCCTGCTGCTCCGGGGAGATCCCGATCAGCGAGTCATGGTTTCCGGTGACAGGAACGTCTCCTATGACCGGATTATCTTCGTCATGGACGCCATCCGATCGGCGGGCGTGACGGGCGTTGTGCTCGAAACAACAGGAAAAGCGGGAGAGGGGGAAGCCGGCGAAAGAACCTTCAAACCACCAGGGGAGTCTTCAGAGAGATGAGAGAAACGGGACGCTTCGGTATCGCCCTGGTCATCGCCCTGGCCCTGCACGGGTCCATGGCCGTGCTACACCTGCCGAAGCCCTTCTCGCCCGTAATGCTGAAAATCCCGTCAAAACGAACATTGGAGGTGTCTTTCGTCGGGACAAAACCGGACGCGTCGGTTCAGGCCCGTCCCGGCGAAAATGAGCCCGCGCAACCGGGAAAACGACAGCGGCCTGTTGAGGCAAGCCCCTGGGTGACGGCCCATCCTCGAGACAACCATGGGCAGCACCGACCTCCGGCGCTGGCGGCGGCACCCTCAAAACGTCCACAACCAGCCCCCGAAACGAAGTCGAAGAAATCGGTTGAAAAACCGGCCGAAGATGCACTACCCTTGCGGCAGCGACCGGAAAGAACGGCGGATGAGACCGAACCAGACCGGACTGGTCGGAAACAGGCAGGTTCAGTCGTTCCAGCCCTTCCACGGTACCGTGGCAATCCGCCCCCGGAGTATCCCTTGGCTGCCCGCAGGAGAGGCTGCGAAGGACTGGTGGTGCTTTCGGTCACGGTGGGAACAGACGGGAGCGCCCGGAACGTCGAAGTCACGCATTCATCAGGACACGAACTCCTGGACAGAGCAGCCCTCAACACGGTCCGCGCATGGCGGTTCGATCCGGCAACACACCGGGGCGTTCCCTTCGTCATGACCGTCGAGGTTCCCGTCAGGTTCGAGCTGCGAGATGAACGATGGTGAGAGCAATGGTACCGGAAGGCTTCAACGCTTTTAAAAAACTATTGATTATGTCACTGCAACCGCAATCCCCATCATTGCGACCGCTCTTTCCGTCATTTCGACCGGAGGGAACCGGAGGGAGAAATCTTTCACAGTGGCGATAGTCAAGAAAGATTTCTCGTTGCCGCACGAGTCGGTCACGGGGCTACCCATGATGAATACATAAAAACAGCAAATCGCCTGGAGGAGATACAACAACATGGATCAGGATGCCATAAAAACGCGACTTCGGGAGATGGTCATCGAAAAGTCATTCCGCTATCGGGACGATCCTCCCTTCACCCTGGCGTCGGGCAAGACCAGCACCTATTACTTCAACTGCAAACCCACGACCCTCGACCCGGAGGGAATGAACCTGGTGGGAGCCGTCCTTTTCGACATGGTCGCCGACCGGGATATAACGGCAGCGGGGGGACTCACGCTGGGCGCCGATCCACTGGCGAACGCCCTGTCCATCATTTCCTGGCAGCGGGGGAGGCCCATCAAGTCCTTTGTCGTGCGCAAAGACGCCAAGTCACACGGAACCCAAAGCGCGCTCGAGGGCAATGTCGAAGCCGGCGAACGGGTCATCGTCCTCGATGATGTCATAACAACCGGTGGTTCGACCATACAAGCAATACATCGGGTCCGGGAGGCGGGACTGGTCGTCGATTCGGTGATCGCCTTCATCGACCGCGAAGAAGGCGGCAAGCAGGCAATAGAAGCGTTCGTACCCGACGTTCGGGCGATCTTCAGCCGCACGGAGATTATGGACTACTACACAAGGATGAAGAAAGCCTGAGACCTTTAAACCTATCGATTGTGTCATTTCGACCTCTCCCCCGTCACTTCGAACGTTCCCCTGTCACTTCGAACGCATGTGAGAAGTCTGAAAGATCCCTCGCTTTGCTCGGGACATGGATTTCTCGTCGCTTCGCTCCTCGAAATGACAAAATGAAAGGTCTCTGAATTGTGCCGCCTGAAGAAGCGCTCACAGTGCCGTCATGTCCAAAAGCTCTCAAGCTGCCTGTTATTTCGAGGGGCACCCACATACCGTCATTTCGAGGAGCGAAGCGACGAGAAATCTTTCTCCGCAGCCATCCTGCCGTCATTGTGAAAGATTTCTCCCTCCGGTTCCCTCCGGTCGAAATGACGGAAGGGGGGCAGTCGAAATGACAAGGAAACGTCGGTGACGGAAGGGGGGCAGTCGAAATGACAAGGAAACGTCGGTGACGGAAAGAGCCGCTGGTGACGACAAGAGGCGGTCGAAGCAACGGAATGAACCGGAAGCGATGCTTCTGATAAAGACCGCCGCCGGCCGATACACAGCCGTCGAATCATGCATAGAAGAGAACCACAACTACGATGTACCTGAAATCATAAAACTGCCCGTCCAGGGAGGGTTCGCGCCCTGCCTTGCCTGGATCAACGAGGAGACTGCCGGAGCATGACGCGCAGCCGGTTGACGGCCAGGTGGGCTTGCCGCGTCGGCTCAGGCAACCGGTAGCCTCGGCAGCAGGACAGGACGATCTCGAGCGCGCTCTCCAGTGAAATGTTGTGGCCCGGGGATATATAGAGAGGCTTTACACGGTTCTTCGTTCGAAGGACGGCTCCCACCCGTTTCCCCCGGTGCTCGAGGGGGGACGAATCTCCCCGATCGCAGCCCACATCGTCATATTCACCACAAAGACGGCTTTTGGCGCATCCGATGCTGGGCAGGTCAAGCAAAAGACCCATGTGCGACGCCAGCCCCAGACCCCTGGGATGCGCGATGCCCTGCCCGTCGAACAGGACAACCTCCGGCTCTGTTCGAAGGTCTCCGAATGCCGCAAGGAGCGCCGGTCCCTCCCGAAAGGAAAGAAGACCCGGGATATAGGGAAAGTCGACCGTGACAGCCCGACAGGATTCTTCCACGGTCTCCATGCTCGCGAAATCAAGGACAACCACGGCGGCGTACATGACGTTGTCGCCCCGTGAATAGGAAACGTCGGCGCCGGCCACGAGCGATATCCGATCGGGCAAACCCCTGTCGCGCAGGATCACCCGGCCCGCCAGATCCTTTTGGATACGCGCCGCCCCGGCGTAATCCACCTTCCAGTCGTGAAAATGTCTGATGTTCATCGCATGGAAACGGACTGCGCCGTCACACCCCTTCAACGGCTTGAGACGTTTGAAAAACTATCGGTTGTGTCATTGCGACCGCCATCCCCGTCACTGCGACCATTCCAGTGGGTCATTTCGACCGCCATCCCCGTCATTTCGACCATTCCAGTGGGTCATCTCGACCGTCCCATTGTGTCATTTCGACCATTCCAGTGAGTCATTTCGACCGCCATCCCCGTCATTTCGACCGCAGGGAGAAATCTTGCAGGATGATGATACCAAAGAAATAATTCTCGCCGTTGGGCTCCTTAAAAAAGACACGATTCATAGGTCCCGGATCGTCACGAGGAAGACTCCCGGGCAAGAATTTCTTTTCCCCTGAGGATGTCTCGTGAAATCTGTTCGGCCAGTTCCGTTGGTCCCGGAAATTTCATTTCGTCACGCAGACGTTCGACAAAAAGAATGGTCACATCCTTTCCGTAAATGTCTCCCTGAAAATCGAACAGGTGCCCTTCAATGGAAAGCTGGTTGTCGCCGAACGTTGGGTTGAAACCGATGTTAAGGACGCCCTCGTAGCGCCGATGGTCGATAACGGCGTAGATAACGTAAACGCCGACCCTGGGTATGACCTTTTCAGACGCGATATTGGCCGTGGGAAACCCCATGCCCGTACCCCGGCGGTATCCCTTCACCACGGTGCCCCTCACGTCATAATAACGTCCCAACATTCGAGACACCAGGCGGACGTCGCCGTCGAGAATGGAAAGGCGGATGTTGGTGCTGCTCACCACGGTGTCCCCGACGGAAACGGCCTCCACCTGGTGCACGGCGAATCCCAGCCGCTTCCCCTGCTCCTTCAGGAACGCGGCGTTGCCGACCCGTCCTTTTCCGAAGGAATAGTCGTACCCGATGAAGAGCTTCTTCAGGTGAAGGCCTTCCCAGAGGATCGAATTCACAAAATCATGGGCCGTGGTTTCAGCGAAATCCTGGTCGAAACCGATAACAAGCACCGCGTCGACACCGCAGGACTCGATGAGACCGAGCTTTTCCTCCAGCGGCGTGAGAAGGAAAAAAGGACGCCGCTCGGGATGAATGACCTTCTTGGGGTGGGGATCAAAGGTAATGACAACCGTCGGATCCCCCAGGGGACGGGCTTCTTCGATCATGGTTTTGAAAATAAGCCGATGTCCCCGGTGAACACCATCGAAGTTGCCGATGGTTACAATGGAATTCCGCATTTCCGCCGGAATATGGTCGACCGATCTGATTACACGCATCATTATTTCCGAAGGTGTCGTTTCTTCTGTTTTTCCCTGTTTCCCCGTCCGAACCGGATCAGGAACCATATCACATATGGGCATGCTGGAAAACATAAATTACTTGACAAGGATCAAGCCTTACGTATAGTAAGCATCTGCCTTAAACATAAAGCGTGCCGAAGTGGCGGAACTGGTAGACGCGCTAGGTTCAGGGTCTAGTGGGCGTACGCCTGTCCGGGTTCAAATCCCGGCTTCGGCACCATAAGAATTACGGGGGGTTAGCTGAGCAATTGGTTAACCCTCTTTTGCGTTTAAGGGCCCGTGGTCAACGTTTTGGTCAACACTTTTTAAAAACTCTTCGAAAATGATGTTATAGGGGTGTGTCAAATATGCAACAGCTACTTCGTCAGAACGACGAAGCACATGAAAAAAACATGCGGGCATGCTTGCTCAGTAAAAAATTTTGCAAAGAAAACCTGGGAGACGGATCCTAACCGGGCAAGGAAGAAAAATAATCTGTATACATATTTTTCTCGCCTCCGTCAGAGAGACTTGAATAACCAGGCCATGCGGTCCAAAATTCGTAACTATGTGAAGACACTAAACTATACACCCGATGAAATCCCACCGTCAGTCAAACGTTTCCTTGGAGAGGGATGATCAACCACCTATGATCGGAGGAAGACCAGGACATTCAAATACTGAATGACTATTATTCATAATCAGATAATGGCCAGCGAAATCGAATGCCCCTGATCTTTCTGCCCATTATCAACAATAACATATAGTTATCATAAACCTGCTCTGTCAGGACATGTACTGAATGCTTCACATTTATGAATCTCAGCTTTATGACTCCCGCGGGGCTTGCAGGCACAGAAGGAAGAATCGATACTATTTGAATTACTGACTATTTGCGGTCCATGCGACAGAAAATATGCCAAGGATCACAGGTTATATGGGGGTATATAGAAAACAATGTTCACTGTCCCGCTACAACCGCAGCCACTCGATTATTGAATCCTCAAAAATCGGAAAGACTCCATTTTGTCATTCATTCTTACTTTTGCGGTCGGCAAACACGGGCGTCAAACCGGAGCCAGCTTTTCGGCGATAGGGTGCACGTAATAGGTAATAGGTGGGGACTCTCTTTCTCCGAACCTCAAGGACTTAGCTCTGGCTACAGCCACGAATTTGATAATTCAATCGGCGTCCCTCATGGGCCTCCAGATCTGGCCCCGCACCTCTTAATCTCGGCGGGATCTGCTACTCTTCACCTCTCCTGGCTGCGCCAACGCCTAACAATTGCGTCTACGTCCAGATCATCCGGTCCTGTCCTCCACTTATTGTAAAAGTCAACGTCATCACTGTTCGGAACTGGCCTTGGCTTGTCGAACACTATCCGGGTTGGGATAGGGACGGCCTCCCCAAGAACAAGCGCCTCGCCTCGACCCAGGCCCGCAAGAACACTGACTAGATCGCCTTCGCTCTCCGGTACCAGACTACGTATGTAAGACTGATCATCTGGGTTTGTTATTCGCAGACAGATGAAAGTGCCGCATTGAGCCAGTACTGTTTCCGATACTTCGTGAGGCCTCTGGCTGACGGCAGACAGGCCCACTCCGTACTTGCGGCCCTCCTTGGCGATACGCTCCATTGACTTACGTGATCCTGCGAATTGGTTTTCAGCAGCACGAGGAATGTAGACATGGGCCTCTTCACATATTAAGAGGACCGGAAATTCCCGATATTGAGGGTTCCAATAGTTGAACTCGAACGCCAACCGACCTATCTGGGCGGCGACGGTCGGACGAACGTCAAACGGCACCGAAGAAAGATCGATTACAGTAACCGGGACCTTTCTGTCACCAAGACCAACAAAATCACGCAAAAGAGACGATAGCGACGCGGATGTTGAGCGGATCTTCGGCTTCAGAAGAAAGTCGTATCGAGTGTCGTTTAGCTTGCTTTCGATCCGCATCAGGAAACGATCAAAATCACCGAACATAGGTCCTTGCCGGTTTCCAACGCGCTCAATGTTCTTGGCGCGTACTTTATCTAAGATAGCGTCCAGGGAGAAGAAGATGGGTGTATCAACAGTCACTCTCGCGAGGCCGAGAGCCGGGGTAGCGGTGGCGTTCTCTGATTGCCGCCCTTCCAACAGGCAGTCACGGAAGAAGGCTGTTTGATTGGTTGCCTCGCGCTCGCTACGTTCAATCAAGAGATCAACGAGTTCAGCATAAGTCATTAGCCAGTATGGGATCTCTAAATCGCAGGCATCAACGTGCCGAACAGCGGGGTCAGGAAAGGCATAGTAGCAGGTTCCATCGTCCTGTCTCCAGCAATACTCCCCATGAAGATCAAGTATGATGATGTGGGCCTTGGACATGACTTCAATGGTCTTCTGCACCAGGGATGCTACGGTCCAAGATTTGCCTGATCCCGTCTGCCCCAGAATGGCAGAATGTCTCCCAAATAGGTTAGATGGTTCAAGACAAACTCTGAGGGCCGGATGCGTTGCCACTGTTCCAACGGCAAACCCCTTTGAGTAGAACCGCTCAAATAGCTTCGCGATCTCTACGGTTCCGAGCGCATGCACCTCAGCCCCAGTTGTCGGATAGGAGCCGATTCCTCGATCAAACGCCCTATCTGATCGTATTGACCCAATTGGCGTTAGTCGAGCTATTCGCTTCGCAAAAGGGAGCCGCGCAGTATGGTCACCGGGCGTCTCGATCGTTGGAGCCGCCAGTGCTTCCTGTTCGGTCATTCGCGTAACGATGGCAACGAGGTGCACCTCATTCTGACGTACGGCAACATATGAGCCAATCTGGCCGACCGTAATGTCTTCGTCACCTATTGTTACGGTCGGAACTTGGCCCTGTTCATCCTCGACCAGTGTAGCCGTAAGGGTGGTACCCTGAACGTCTATAATGTGTCCTATAACCGTTTTCGAGGATTCCGAATCCATTCAAACCTCCTTTGCGACGCGTTCAAAATCCCAGAAGTCGCGGTGACCCGCACCCAATTCGCCTTTCAATGCACAACGTGACTCCGTGACAATCACAACGTTGGTCTTAGCGTACCAACGGTTCCAAGCAGCTTCAGAAAGCTCTCTGGTAAGTATCAAAACAGTGAAATCTTTTCGCGCGAGTGCATTTTCGATCACGGCATTCACGTGTTCATCGACAAACCCGTATCCCAAACAAATTAACCGGTTTAGTGGTATGGCATCTTGCGCAAGTGCTCCCCGAAAGGCAGACCAGAGGGTTGCGTACGGAGGGCTCATGGTGTCACTTGCCTTACGTCGCTGTGGGGGGATCATCAATCGTTTGGTTGCAGCCGGAAGGCCAACATCAAATGCACATCTACGGACTCCATTTGCAGGGCATTCATACCAGCCTAAAGATCCATGAAGTTTGAATAGCCGAATCGGTCTTGCCGTTTCCTCAAACTGCCTTCCCTTATGCGACCCGCGAATCCGCCCGATACGTTCCTCAAATGTAGCAGGATCAAAAAAGGCATGCTCATTTCCTGAGAATCCGTCGCATAATCGCACCCGGGCCTTTTCTGATGCTCTCTCAATGAGTGGGTCGTAGTTCAGACTGAAAACCTTTACGCCGGGATCTGAACGGAGGCCCAATCGGCGGACAAACTCAATATGAGCATCTAAGGGCGGGGCCAGTGGCTTGAACAATTCAGCAATCGCAGCGGTCACTAGGTGTCTATGCGGGCCTTCATTGGGCAATCCATTATCGAGCAAGTCCAAAGCTTGCTCAATCCCATTAGCCCCTGCATCGAGCTTGGACTGGATTTCATCTCGTTTTGCGGAATCAGCTATGCGTTCCTTGATTTGGTCCCAAAGCTCAAAAGCGAGTGGGTAGCCGACTCCACGCAAATAAGAAGAGCCAGCACCAAGGAGATAACCGACACGCTGCGCCTTCAGTTGTTCGGTGATCTTGATCTCAAGTCTTTCAGTAAACTCAGGCGATATCGTCATATCTGTTCAGGCCAAAAACGGATGAATCACGGGCTGATGCTACTGGACTCTAAACCGCAAAGCGGGCAAACAAGTCTGTTCGCCAGTCCGTGTATTCACTGGTTCGTCTTATGACTTGCCTGCAGTCCGCTGATCCGCCTCTCAACAGCATCCTTCAGCTCTTTGAGATTTCTAAAGAACAAAACAGGATAATAATCTTTAAGGTCGAACTCTAGTTTCGTTCCTTGCCTAGCCACGTAGATGGGTATCTTACCCAGGGCGTGGGCGTAGCCAGCTTCAAAGAAGACATTTGGTCGAGAGTTAGTCAGATCAACAATGACGTGTTCCGCTCTTGAGATAGAGTCGAGGATTCTATCGGTGATCCTCTCGTTTGATTCGGGTTCATCGATTCTCTCGGCACGGACGCCGCACCGGAGCGCTGCCTCCTTTAGCGCATCGAGGACGTCCGCGAGTGCATGGTCGTCGGGATCCATCGGCATGGCAATGAAGGCATAGCCTAACTTGACAAGGCGACGTTGGCCACGAGGGGTTCCTGGAGGAGTAGACTTGAGCAACGGAGAACCGAACAAGACAAGTGCACCCGCCAACAGTTGCTGGATTTGGTGCACGAGAATCGACTTACTGTGATACCTCCGAGATGCCTCCTTCATCTTGGTGTAGTCCTTGCACAGATCGGCGAATAGAGGGGAGAGTTGGGCCAAGTTAGTCAGAATCGCTCGCGCCTCAATCTCCCACGTGACGAGGGCGTCAGAATTAAGGTTCTCATCCGTGACAGTGCCATACATACCTGTGCCTTGGCCCACCCGAGAGATTGAGGGAGCTACAGCGCTTGCCTCGTCAATCAGCCTCTTGAGTATCCCTTTGAACTCCTCTGTTTCCACACCATTCCTCCAATAACGCCTTTCTCACCTGACGGTGTAGAGCGGCCAGCGGGACGACGGTCAGAGTAGGAAAAAGCTATGGTTTTGCTTTACCGAGAATTTCATCACGACTCAGTGGAAAGCGTTGAGCATTCTCAGGATAACAGTCAATGAAAAAATACCGATCTTTTAATTTTACGAAATGCGCGTCCTCTGCATCGAGGCCCTCTTTTATTTTATTCCTCGCCCAATTTACTCCACGTCGCTTTACGTCAAGGTTTTGCATGGCTTGAGTTGTCAAATACTCTATTCGTTCACGGCGACCTTTCCCAATGCAATGACTCTTGTAATATTTTGTGTATGCTCTAATAAACAGCCCTTGAGCACTCATGAAGTGGTATTTACGCTCTATCCTTGCTTCTCCGCTGTTCAAGGCATTGATAGCTGCGTCTCCGTCAAACCTTTCGAAAAACGTTTTATAGAAAGCGCCGAAGTCTTTCTCTATTTCCCCCGCCTTGACTTCGGCTTCTGGGCCAATGATTGCCCAAAACGGTGCTCGATCCATCCTTGTTGAAACATTAATCAAGTGTGCGCCGTTACATGCGGCAAGCACGATCACTAGGTTCAATCGACATGAGTGGTTAATCTCGATTAAGACTTCTCGTAATTCATCCCATTCTACAAATTCCCCGCTAGCCACACTGAGACCGTCGGGACAGCCGTGACATTCAACATGCAGCATCGGATTTATACCACCGGTTTTCGCTTCATCTCGTATCCGTTTCAATACATTCAGGAAATCACATTTAGTTATCGGCTGCTCAAAGGCTACCAGTAAATCTGGATGTTCCAGTTTTGCTCTTTCAAGGTGGTTTTCCACCAGCCTTGTTCCGGTTTTAAGGTCTCCAACCGGCAGGGACTCAATGACCCATAGCTTGTTGAAAAAGGATCTGCCATCCATCATAGTTCGTTTACCCTAACAATAATTATACGGATCGGTATAGACCCCAAACAACGCGATTTTTGCTGTAAAACACGCAGCCGAAATCTTCAGAAAACTGGTTATTACATTCCTGTTATTAGAATGTTAAATGCATTCCTGATTTTTATCTTGGCGTTTTATACGAATCGGCATAAAACTCCACCGGAGTGGCGTTCCAAAATAGAAGAGCCCCGCCTCTTCTAAGAAAACGAGGCAATGGTCAACTCGTCCATATGACCCTCCCGCACGGAATACGGGTGGTATCTTTTCAACGTCCTTCTATCCCGGGGATTGCTATCATGATTCCCATTTGAAACCCACTATATTTTGGAGATTTCCGGGTCTGACAGTTACAGTGAGGAAGCATTGGTCAAAGGAGAAATCTCTCTCCGCTTTCAGTGCGGCTTTCGCCCCGTATTCAATAACCTGGCCACCTCGGCCAAACTGAGGAGTATTTAACCCAGATTTTCCATTAGCCAATTTGTCGGTTTACGTTGCTCCACGTGGC
Source organism: Syntrophales bacterium (assembly GCA_023228425.1). Classification (NCBI taxonomy): domain Bacteria; kingdom Pseudomonadati; phylum Thermodesulfobacteriota; class Syntrophia; order Syntrophales; species Syntrophales bacterium. The sequence goes on along the minus strand of JALOBE010000004.1, from coordinate 61 downwards.
AAGCCTGAGGCATTGGTCCACAATCCGCAAAACCAGGCTCGTTTCCTTCGCGGAACAGACA